>JBAZSD010000007.1 GCA_041662605.1 Desulfomonilaceae bacterium | reverse complement strand
CTAAAAGACCTTGTGACATAATTAATTAACCTCGTTGGTGATGGTTTCTCTGTGATAAAAGAATACTATCATCTTGATTTATCAAGAACAACGAGGTTTTTTACTTTTTTTCGCGAAGGATCATGGAGTTCCAACACAGTGTTTAGACCATAGTATAGAGCTAAATACAAAGCATATTATTTCAAACTGTTACATCCTCCCGTATGTTAAAGCCGCATTATTAGAAAATAGCCTGATTTATGTTAGATTTGGATGCGCTGATCGCTTTTCCGTAGCAAATGTTAACAGCAAAGTTTGCTAATGGTCTGGGCAGTCGCCAAAACCAGAAAGGCCCTACATCCATGACTGAAGACAACTCTTTTGTATTCATCGAGGAAGTTTCCCCTCGTGACGGTTTGCAAAACCAAAGCGCCATCCTGCCGGTTCATCAGAGAATTGAGCTGATTCAGTCACTTGTTGGGGCCGGGCTGTGTCGAATACAGATCGGCGCATTCGTCAACCCAAAAGTGGTTCCTCAGATGGCTGATTCGGACCTGGTGTGGAAGGGACTGGACCACGAATGCAAGGACGTCCAGTACTCCGTGCTGGTCTTGAATGAAAGAGGTCTGGAGACTGCTTTAGGCCTTGGGGTCCGGCTCATTGAAATCTATGTGTCGGCTTCAGAAACCCATAGTCAAAGAAATTCGCGCGTTGGAACGGAGCGGGCATTGAAAGAAGCCGTTGCGATCATTAATCGGGCCGTTTCGTCGGGCGTTAGCGTAACCGCCGGAGTTATGTGCGCATTGGGATGTTTTTTTGAAGGTCCGATATCAGAAGACCGTGTCTGCGAGATGGTTAAGATTCTTGCCGGTTCCGGCGCATCGGCGATCGGGCTGGCGGACACAACCGGTATGGGAATTCCTAACTCTGTCATATCCTTGATAGACAAAGTATCTGTCATCGTGGCGCCGGACATAATATCTCTTCATCTCCACGACACCCACGGGCATGGACTTTCGAATATTCAAGCCGGTCTGGATTCAGGAATTCGCAGGTTTGACGCGTCTTTAAGAGGATTGGGCGGATGTCCATTCATCCCTGGAGCGGCAGGCAACGTTGCTACGGAAAAACTAGTCAGACTAGTGGAAGCGCTCGGTTTTAAAACTGGGGTAAATCTTGAGAGACTTGAGACCGCGGCGTCAATTCTAACGGACCTCAAAGGTTCAAGTTAATCAAAAGGTCAAAAATAGAACAGCAAGGTAGAGATCAACAACACGAGGATTTGTGGGGACCAACGTTAAGTCCGGTTTTCGGTTTACAACCGTCGTCTTCATCTTCTTCAATTACACAACAGCAAGAGGAACTCTTTCGGCCCAAAGCCGAGTTGATCACCGCTGTCGCGCAACCTACACCTGATCGAACGGAAATAGCTCCGTAAATACAATTTTTTCGGCACGCTCCGCATTCCATGCAGGCGTCGCGATTTGTTACCATGATCTTCCCGTTTTTCCGGGCCAGCACACCCTGCGGACATACTTCGACACAAACACCGCAGCCAGTGCAATTTTCCGGATCGTACTCCAATGTGACTACATTACTGAGATAGGTGAACCCGAACATGAATTTTCAGTCCTTCATTGAACAAAAGGTATAATAAACCATGCGATGGATCCGATCGCAAAAGCTCCCGCCATAGCTGGAGCCGCAAACTTCATTTCCCTTTTCACGCCGGAAAGAGAGGTGAAGGTGGAGCACCCGGTGAAATTCATGGCAAAATAGGCTGATAAGGATGGCGCTATCAGGAACCATGGCCCCATGTCCGCTAGAAAGGTTGTAAAAGAGCTGTAGCGACCTCGAATCGAAAAAGAAAAAACCGCAAGCACCATGATCCCAACTAATACGCCTTTTAAGGAAAAAGACTTGGCCGGTACCCACGGCAACAGCGCAGGAGTAATGATGTTCCCTGCCAGAATTGCGCATAGGATGATAGAAGTCACAAATGACCATTGGGTTAGAATATTGCTAAAAAACGGGCCACTTCCACTAAAACCGGAAGCCAGCAAAAAGAGGAGAATAAGCGCAAAGCCTAACTTGACGCCCGAAAGCAGCTCGATAGGAATCAGTTCAATCCTTTCCCACAGCGGGAAATCCTTCTTGCGCATCTCTGCAGTAGCTTTAAACCCTGAATCAAGAAATTTTGGAATATCGGCAGCCTGCACCGGACCGAAAACAGCCCGGAAGCCGGACAGCTTTTTTAGCGTATGGGACGCTACTCCAGGCGCCGATAGTTGAGGCAGAATGACACGTCTGTGATTCACGATCCTGTTCAGGCCGCCCAGATCGATTCGAAAAGCAACCTCTTCAGCCGAAAAAGAACCTTTCCCCGCAGAGCACCAAACATTTACGCCGTCGGTATCCACCACCAATATCCATAGGTTTCTTCCCGGCAGAGCAGATCTCAACGAATCAAATGTCAGTTTGTAATTCGAGGTTACCAGTACGGGGGAAAGACCATCGGGGGCTCCAAGGGCATAAAGACCAGGATCGGCTTTATAGCTCATTCGTCCGATACCGAAACGGGCTTTGACAGTTCCCTGGTGATCACCGAAGCGCAGGTTCGCCGACACTTGAGGAACAGGCCCTACAGGAGTCTGAATTCGTCCAACTACGAAAGGTTGGTTGAAATCAGGGGGGCTCAACTGAGTCCCATCGGTTGAACCTCAACAACTTTTTGATGTGTATTTGTTTTGATTCTTTGAGGCCAATTCAGACATTATTGAAACCAAAATCCTGCAACTTTGCCGTCTTCGAGAAATATTTTCGCCAGGGCGTCATCAGACCCGTCTCTGAACTCGATCTTCCATAAGGTTCCAACGAGCCCGGCTTGCTTGAACTCTGTCAAGTATATTAAATCATATCCATTCTTGAGTTGTTGAGCAACTCTTTGAGATACGTTGTTAAAATGTTGCTCTGAGATCCTGGACCTGAAATAGTCGGACCCGTCTTCGATGAACGCGGCGTACTGATTGTTTTCGAGGGACTTGAGGAGCTTGAGGACTTCTGCCTGTTGCTTGGGGTGAGGTCCAACAGTCTGAGCGTATCCGTGGGAGCCAAGAACAATCAGGGTGGCGGAAATGGCTAATAACAGGATGTTTACTCGTCTGAAATCCATTACCGTCTCCTTCTATCAAAGAGTTGACGTCAACGTCTTGGAAAATGTCTGGTCCCTCTTATAGATTACCATAACGGATTTCAGACTCCAATGTCGACGAGACCGAAGTTTTCAGGATTCATGATACAGCCACGAATGGAGCCGCAGTCAATTATAAACCATTACTTTCAATTACGGCGCACAGTGCAAAATTTGGTTTGTAACTTCGCTCCTGACGATATATATATGGCAAATATTTCATTTGACTCAAATTTGTGAGTTTTGGACCTCGTATTATTAATGGGACCCAATGGCTTCTCATCAGCTATATCTGAACGCCTATCTCAATTATCATTTTACTTCCCTGAAAGTCATGACTAACCCTCGTCCAGGTTGGAATTCCAGATGAAGATGTACGTTCTACTTTTGGCGAATGCCGGCCTTCTGGGGTTATTTCTATACCTGCTTTTCAGGAAGGACGGCCTTTCCTATTACAGGGATGGACGTATATGGCTCACATGGTTGGCAGTAGCCGTCATAACCTTGATGGACGAGCTGACCTCAGTTTTCTATGCGCCTGCTGAAGCCCACCGATTCATAGGTCCGAGCGCAATCGTCTTCATAGCGTTCACAGCCGGATTTATTCATTACATGACCACCAGGCTTGTTGAGATCGCGGAGATCCTTGAACACCACAAGATATTTGGTGGCGGTGTCTATTCTTTTTCATATCTGGTGCTCGGTCCTACGGTTTCCTTTATCGCTGTATCCTCAATAATGGTCGATTACATATTGACTGCTTGCCTTTCCGCAGTCAGCGCAGTGGAAAACGCTACTTCTTTTTTCATGGTCCCTCATATCGGAAAGATGGCGATTTCCATCACCATCGTATGGGCTGTAGCCGGCCTAAATATCCTCGGGATAAAAGAAAACGCCAGATTTACCTTCTGTATATTTATTTTGGCTGGCCTGGTTTTCTTTAATTTAATAGTCGGCGGAATTGTGTCCTTGGATGGTGAATCCATTGCCCGGCTGAAAAATTCTGTGGATCATGTTTCTTCCAAATTCGAGTCAGGCTCCTGGACAAGGGATTACGGTATTTTTATAGCCTCGGTGGCCAGTTGCGTTCTTGCCTATTCCGGTGTCGAATCAGTTCTTCAGACAGCCGGCCTGGTAAAATCGTGGCGGGAAATTGGGAAATCCTACATCTTCCTGGCGTTGACAGTCGGTCTGATTACACCGCTTGTCGCGGCGCTTGCCCTATCGGCTCCTATCGACTTTGCAAAACATGAGGGTGATCTTATCACCCATTACGCCACGATGGTTAACGGTGTATGGTTCGGGGTAGCCATGGCTATCCTGGCTAGTATGACCTTGATCATGGCTGTTAACACCGCGTTTGTAGCCTCAAGCGAGTTGCTTGAAGCCGTCTCCTCCCGATATGGCTTCAAATGGTTCATCGCAACCAACCAGAGGGCTTCGTTATACAGGGTGCACCTGACCAACGCTGTTTTCTTCACCTCGATTATAATCATAACTCAAGGCAGCCAGATGATACTCGCTGACATGTATGCCATAGGACTTGTCGCGAGTTTCTGCATCAACATGGGATCCTTGATCATCTATCGCTACTTTATGGGTACCAAGGAGGTCATCCAGTTTAGCACTAACAGAATGGTGACGCTGGTAATGTTTCTGATCTTTGTAAGTTGCTTTGTGTTCCTGGCATGGATGAAGCCTCACGGAACCGGACTATGGGCGACTATTACCATCCTGGTGCTGATTGGCGGTTTGATGGTCGCAAAAAAGAAAGGGCCGGAGATTAGGTCTATAGCGGCCACTGACAGCCACATGGATTTGATTTTGCATTTGGCTGATTCACCGGAAAAAGAATTAAATATTTATTTTCGACGCCCAAGAGAAGAGGCGATTTCAGAACCCCAGCAAAACGAGGTATATGTAACTTTTTACAATCCCCGGCATGGAACGCCGGCCCGATTGGCGACGAATCATTTTCGCATGGTGGTTGTCAGACGTAGTGTATACCAGCACATCATTGCCTTGTTGAAGGTAGTCGAATACGAGTTGCATGATCGCGACGTAAATGTGCATTTTGGATGGCCCATGTCCTCGTGGATTGACAGAATGTCGATTGGAGTCATGGTCTTCAACATAATGAGGTTGCCACGTAAGTTTAGAAGTTTTAACTTCAATATAAATTATCCTGGCAGAACTTTTAATCCGCGTCTTTAATGATCTCAGCTTCGGATTAGAGCGTCTCCATGACGTGAATGTTGTCCTCAAACTATTGAAAGGAAGGAGGGTCACCATGATTCTAAGATGTTTTCAGGTGTTAGTCTTGGTAATTTTTACATCCATGACCTGCATGGCAGCGAGTCCACCGGCCTCTACAACTGGCGGAGCGCCGGAGGGAGGGAAGAACCCAGCGGGTTCTGAAATGAAAAAAAATGAGGATATGGAATCATGCGTCGCCACCGCCAAAGGGCCGATAGCTTCGACATCAGCGCCTCAACAGGGATCCGCTCAAATCAATCCCCCTGTTTCCGGCGCCATGACGCAGGCCAGAGTTGGAAAACCCGCTCCCGATTTCGAGGCTAACGCATTTCAAAACGGCAAATTTAAGAATATCAAGCTATCCGATTACAAAGGCCGCTGGGTTGCGCTATGCTTCTATCCAGGTGATTTTACCTTTGTTTGACCTACCGAACTAACTGCGGTCGCAGTAAAATACCCCGAACTTCAGAAAATGGGCGTAGATGTGTTGGCGCTGAGCACCGACAGCCGTTTTTCGCACAAGATGTGGCAGGAAAATGAGCTTTCGAAAATGGTTCCCGGCGGCGTGCCATTCGCTCTTCTCTCAGACGCCGGAGGAAAAATCGGCAAAATATACGGCGTTTATGAGGATGACGCCGGAGTGGACATTCGTGGACGTTTCATAATTGATCCTGATGGAGTCATTCAGGGAATGGAAGTCCTGACGCCATCTGTTGGACGGAATGTCTCCGAACTAATTCGACAGGTCCAAGCGTTTCAACATGTGCGAAAAACTGGTGAGGCCACACCGTCCGGTTGGACCCCTGGTAAGCCTACTCTGAAGCCTGGTTCGGACCTGGTCGGAAACGTCTGGAAAGTTTGGAAGCCTGAAATGGCTTTCTAAATAGATCCGAAGCAATTGCCTGAATCCGGGAAAGGCCCCGGAAATATGTTCTCGGGGCCTTTCCCGCATGAATTCTTTGATGTAACGCTATTCCTCACTGTCGCCTGCCACCTGACCAGTCCCGTAGGAAACCCCCTGAAGGGTCCCTTGAGATAGAAACGCATTGTAATTGTCCAGGAGCCTGCTCATTATGGCGGTTGAGAGATGCTTATAGAATAGTGTAGCATCGCGAGGATATTTTTCGAGTATTCGATCAAGCTTATCTTTTTTTATCTTCGCTACTTTTGTCGGCGCTGTACACTTGGCGTCCGCTGTGTAACAATCACGGTCGACCATGCTCGACAGCCCGAATATTTCGCCTGGTAGGCTCACCGTATAGTCTATTTCCCCCTGCTTTCCCACAACGAGTTCTACTCTGCCTTCCATGAGAGTAAAAAAGTAATCAGCGGGATCATCCTGTCTGAAAAGTATGGTTCCTTTATTGTGGGACTCTTCGACCATGGATGTTTTGATCTCATTGATCGCTTCCATGCTTAGATCACTAAAAAGTTCGGCTCTTTGAATGATCATGACATCTCCTTTCTTTTAGAGGACAGTGGGAACTCACGTCCATGCTTGCCTCACAGACGAAGAGTTAATCATAAGCTCGTCAGAAAAGGGTTGTACACGTCAGATCACGGCCGCGCGTCAACAAGAAATTAACGTGCTACCACACCAGAGCGCCTGTGCTAGCTGTTTAGCATTACCTCCTTTCTCCAGAAAGCCTTATCAAGGGCGCTAGAAACACGATTGAAAATATTTTATACCCCTCGATGCAGGTTTTCTCAAATTACGATGAATACATCAAGGTACCTTACTTTGGTAGACATTACCCGACGATTCAGGTTCCGGTTTCTACACGCTAAATTTACCAAACGTGTTTGCGGGAATATTCGTGTTAGATTTTCACTGAATTTATAGTCTACCCTGATTCCCGTCAGAAAAGTTTTCACAGTTGAGTTATGAATTTTGGTATTCTTCGTTATGTGTTAGATCAATCGACACTTATCCAGTAGTAGATCGTTATTCAGTTCGGCAAATTACGCTAGGCCGTGTCATCGTATTCGACGAGGAGTAGATTATGGGCTCACTGTACAGGCTGTCGGTAACCTTATTGATAGCTTTACTGGTCATTGCTGTTCTTGGCTGTCAAAAAGAGACGGAGAAAAAGGCAGTCAGGATTCCTACAGTAACGGTAAGCGTTCCTATCCAGACTGAAGCTCAGAAGCGTCTCGATTATACAGGAACAACTGCAGCCCTGGAATATGTTGATATTAGGGCCAGAGTCGCCGGTTTTCTGGAAAAAATCAATTTCGAGCCCAAACAGAAAGTAAAGGCAGGGGATCTCCTCTTTGTTATCGATCCGCGTCAATATCAGGCCGCCGTTAGCGAAGCGAAAGCTCAGCTTGAAGCCAAGAAAGCCTCCTTAAAACTTGCTAAGACTGATGAAGAAATCGCTAAATCTCTCGAGTCAAAGGAGGCTATAAGCTGGCTGAAACTTCAACAGGCCACAGCGAAAAGTGACGTTTCAAAAGCCGATGTCGACCTATCAGCGGCCAATCTTGATCAGGCGAGGCTCAACCTGGAATTTACTCAAGTCACGTCACCTATCGATGGGAGAGTCAGCCGAAACTATGTTGATATTGGCAATCTGGTCGGAGCCACTGAAAAAACGCTCTTAACCACAGTTGTGAACGATGAATCTATTTACTGCTACTTTAACGTCAGCGAACTGGATCTCTTGTTTCTCAAGCGCATGTATCCGCTCCCCAGAAACCCTGAGCCACTTACGGTTGTAAAGATCCCCGTCCTCCTGGAGTTAGCGGACGAAGAGGGTTTCCCACACGAGGGGCGCCTTGATTTTACTGACACAATGATAAATCCCTCTACAGGAACTATTCAATTTCGGGCCATCTTCCCTAATCCAGATGGTTTACTTTTGCCTGGAATGTTCGCCAAAGTTCGCGTCCCACTCAAAAAATTCCAAGCTCTGATCGTTCCGGAAGCCGCTATTCAATTCGATCAGGGCGGAAGATATCTTCTAGTGGTCGATAGTCAAAACGTAGTCAGACAAAAAAGAATAAAGATGGGACAGGAAGAGCCCAATGGAATGAGAGTAATCGATGAGGGACTTCTCCCTGATGACAGAGTCATAATATCGGGATTACAAAGGGCCAGACCTGGCTCGCCTGTCAATCCGATTTCCACATCCGCGCCCACTGGCGAAAATACCGGTCAACAAAAAGAAAATTCCGAAAAGAAATAAACGGAGAAGGTTATTATGCTCAGTCGCTTTTTTATAAATCGACCGGTTTTCGCCTCCGTCGTCTCAATACTAATCATGGTGGCCGGGGCGGTGTGTATTTTTTCTCTGCCAATCGCCCAATTTCCGGAAATTACGCCTCCTATGGTTCAGGTAACAGCGTCCTATCCCGGAGCAAGTCCGAAAGTAGTGGCGGACACTGTCGCCGCTCCAATTGAACAACAGGTCAACGGCGTCGAAAACATGATCTATATGTCCAGTACATGCGGGATTGATGGTTCCTATACCCTCAAGATAACATTTGAGCTAGGCACTAACATCGATATGGCGACCGTATTGGTGCAGAACAGGGTCGCATGGGCAATGGCCACTCTCCCACCGGAGGTTCAGCGACAAGGAGTCAACACCAAAAAAGCGTCCACTTCCTTCGTCACCGTGCTAAGCCTGTATTCTCCTGACGCGTCACATAACGATCTTTTTCTGACAAATTACGTGACTACGACGATAAAGGACCAACTCAACCGATTGCACGGTGTTGGGGATCTAAGTATTTTTCCCGCCAAAGACTACAGCATGAGGGTCTGGTTGGACCCAAACAAGCTCGAGTATAACAACCTGACCACTAACGATGTAGTAACCGCTCTAAAAAGCCAAAATGTTCAGGTAGCGGCCGGACGAGTCGGTCAGCAGCCGGCGCCTCAAGGCCAGGTTATGGACCTTCAGGTCAATACTCTCGGCAGATTAACCGACCCGGAGCAGTTTGGAGACATAATCGTAAAAACCGGACAAGGTGGAAGTCTTGTTCATGTTCATGACATAGGGCGAGTCGAACTGGGCGCAAAAAGTTATGACACCCTGTCCTATTACAACGGTATGCCTTCCGTGACGATGGTTGTTTACCAGACACCAGGATCCAACGCCCTCGATGTGGCTGACGAAGTGCGCCATGCCATGGACGGAATGAAAAAGAGTTTCCCTCAAGGAGTTGACTATAAAGTTGTTTATGAAACATCTGAGTTTGTTCGAGCTTCGATCAAGGAAGTCGTTATTACGCTTGTTGAAGCTTTTATTCTGGTCTTCATCGTAGTTTTCATATTTCTCCAGGATTGGAGAGCCACACTAGTCCCTGCGACAACCATCCCTGTTTCTATTATAGGCGCTTTCGCTCTGATGTACGTTATGGGTTTTTCCATTAACATGTTGACCATGTTTGGACTGGTTCTCGCTATCGGGATCGTTGTGGACGACGCTATTGTAGTTGTGGAGAACGTTGACAGGAACATTATCCAGCATGGTCTTTCCCCAAAAGACGCTTCGATAAGGGCCATGGATGAAATTACAGGGGCAATTATCGGGATCACTCTTGTCTTGATGGCTGTTTTTGTTCCCGCTTCGTTCTTGAGTGGGATTTCAGGCCAACTTTACAGACAGTTCTCTCTCACAATTGCAGTCACGACTTTGCTTAGCGCAGTCAACGCCCTGACCCTAAAACCCGTGCAGTGTTCTTTATGGCTAAGACCCCCGGAGGAAAAAAAGAAAAACTTTTTTTTCAGGGGGTTCGAGGCGGGCTTCGCAAAGCTTACGGCGATTTACACAACCATAGTGAGTTTTCTCGTCAGACATATTCCTGTGATGATTCTTTGCTGGATAGCTGCCCTGGGATTGACTTATTATGGCTTTACCAGAGTCCCCACCGGGTTCCTCCCTCCGGAAGATGATGGTCTCATAATGCTCAACGCTCAACTGCCGGATGGGGCTTCACTGCAGCGGACCGACGCCGTTATGAAAAAGGTGATGGAGATTATTAAAACCACTGACGGTGTCGCATGCTATTCGGTTCTTCCTGGATCATCCATTTTGGATGGAACCGGGCCAACACTTGGAAGCGGATTTGTGGCGCTTGCTCCCTGGGATGAGCGACTCAAGAAGGGTTTGACCAAACAGTCCATCATGAACGTGTTATCCCAGCGGTTTTCCGAGATTCAGGAGGCAATTGTTTTTGCTTTTTCGAGACCACCGATTTCAGGTCTAGGTCAAAGTGGCGGATTTGAAATGTGGATTGAAGACCGAGCAGGCGTCGGTCTTCAGGCCTTGGGTCAATCAGCCGGTCAGATAGTTAAAGAGGCCCAACAGAATGCAGACGTCAGATCTGTAAATACAACATTTAGGTCCGGGGTGCCTGCGATTTTTGTGGATGTTGATCGAGTGAAAGCCATGAGCCTTCACGTACCTTTGCAATCTGTCTTTGACACGTTACAGGCATTCATGGGATCGACTTATGTTAATGATTTTAACGAATTTGGACGGACGTGGCAGGTTATGGTCCAGGCTGCGGCAGAATATCGCTCCAGCCCGGAAGACATTGCCCGTCTTCAGGTAAGAAACCTTGAAGGCCAGATGGTTCCTATCGGCACTCTTGCCAAGATTCAGTATTCTCTCGGACCACTTCGTATAGACCGATACAATATGTTTCCTGCGGTGCGAATATTAGGTGAACCTGCGGAAGGGGCGAGTTCTGGCCAGGCTCTCAAATCTATGGAAAACCTCGCTGAAGAGAATCTTCCTCCAGGAGCCGAATACGAATGGACCGGAATGGCTTACCAGGAACAGAAAGTGGGCGGGCAGATTTTTACAGTGTTTGGCCTGGCTATTTTTATAGTGGTCCTCATACTGGCTGCGCAATATGAAAGCTGGATCGATCCTATAGCGGTCGTAGCCGTGGTCCCACTGGCGGTTCTAGGAGCTGTAACAGGTCTTATAGTTCGCGGGATGGACAACAATCTGTACACGCAGGTGGGGTTGGTGCTGCTTGTCGGGCTGTCTGCAAAAAATGCTATTCTGGTGGTCGAGTTTGCAAGGGAGAAACAAGCCGGCGGAATGATTGCTATTGAAGCCGCTGTCGAAGGAGCTAGATTGCGCTTCAGGGCCATCCTGATGACGTCTTTCGCGTTTATCGTGGGAGTCTCACCGCTGGTGATCGCTCAGGGCGCAGGCGCAGCGAGTCGACAAGCGCTGGGAACGGCCGTATGCGCTGGAATGCTTGGCGTCACCATGCTGGGGGTGTTTTTCACCCCTGCGTTGTATGTGGCGATGCAGAAATTCAAGAGATTTCAGGCAAAATAAAATGACTTCAGTTTAGGGCAGGACGTCAGGATGACCATATCAGCCGTTTCGGACATCCCCCCTGCCCTCTACACACTACCCCGTGAGGGAAAGTTTACCACTTGTCCGATGAAGCTTTGGTAGCCGGTTCAACAAGTTTTTTGGCGATTGCTTCAGCTTCGGTGATTAAATCCTGCCGCTCCGAGAACGATCCGGCGGGTCTTGGCCCGTTCATTCGCAACGAATAGTTGTTGGCGAATCCGTACCGCTTCAGCCACATTTCATAACGTGGATACACATCAGCGTATAAGTTCAGGTTGGTCTGGCCTTGGGCAAAAATTAGTACTGATGATTTTCCAGGCGCCAGACGGCTAGTGAAATCCGGGTTCAGAAACGAATATGTCCTGTCGAAAAATGATTTAAACTGACCGGAAACCTCACCAAAATAGTTTGGACTGGTTAGTATAACCGCGTCCGCCTGATGAATAGCATCGAGCGCTTGCGTCAGGTCATCCTTCATCACACAGTGGTCAAGCTTGGTCTTGCATGTTTCACAGGCCTGACAACCCTTGTACTGAAGTTTGTTCAGAACAAATTCCTGAGTTTCCGCCCCAAGTTCTTTGGCTTTTTCGAGGATTTTGAGGGCCAGTCCGCTGCTGTTGCTCTTCGATCTTGGACTACCCAAAACGGCGACGATTTTCATTCGGTGGCTCCTTGTTAATTTCCTATAAAATATTTGGATGAGCCTCGGCTATTCGTAAAAATAGCGCATCACTCAACCCCATCCTTAATAGTTTATTCATCGGGCCTGGGATTTCAAACCCTGTCTACCTAATTCAACTCCCTGTTAACTCCAAAGACATGATTGTATAATATTCGCATTGAACCGGACTTGCAAAAAACTCTGGTTGATGTTCGCCATTGAGGAGAGTGACATATGTCGAAAAAAGTCGATGAACAACAGGTCATGAACGTCCTGATAGAATTGGCTGAAGAAGAAAACCGTCTCACCGAGAGCTTGATCAATATGATGGGGCAGACAAACAGTCTGGCGGCCAGACGCACTGCAAGCGCTGATTTACGTACAGGTTTGTCCGAAGAACGCACCGACCTGGCAAGACAACAGACAAAATTTGTGGCCAAAAGCGCCGAACTAGCTGAAAAAAGAACCGTGAGCGCTGATTTGCGTACAGAGTTATCTGAAGAACGTACTGACCTTGCGAGACAGCAGACCAAGTTCAGCGCAAGGAGCACGGAGCTTGCCGAAAAAAGAACCGAACTGTCGGAATACAGAACCGGTTACGCCAAGGACAGGACATCCTTTGCCAACACAAGAACCGATTTGGCCTCAAAACGCACCAGTTTGTCAGAAACGCGAACCACCCTTGCTGGACAGCGTAACGAACTTGCGAGCAATCGGACGGTGTTGTCCACCTACCGCTCTGTCCTAGCTAAAGGACGAACGGAGCTTGCTTTCATCAGGACTGGTCTGGCCTTTATAGCCCTGGGATTAGGCCTTATGCGTTATTTCGGCTTTGGATTGTGGACCATTCTGGATGGATCTCTGGTTGTCTTTGGCGCGGCGAGCACAGTGTTCGGAATTAAGAACTACGTCATCACAAGAAACTATGAACGTGTTTTTGTGAAAAAGCTCTCAGATCTGATATCCGCGGCTCAATCGCAACCTTCAAATTCTTAGTCACCAATCATGATACTTTTGCTCCTTGGTCACCATCATATTAGAAAGCTAGAGAGCAAGATGTATCACGCAAAACTACGGCAGAGTCTACGGAATGGAGTAAGCCTCATTCAAATGTCCAAAAACATGCGAATCGGTAATCTACAAGGGGAACGCTGATTTGATAATTGCAACGAATGCCCCTGCGACGAGCATCGAGATGAGCGCATGAGGCATAATCCCCATTATCATTGAATACTTGCCTCCGCGACCGGAGCGACCAAGACGATACATTGTTACCATCGTCCACAATAGCCCGGCGCCGATCATCAAGACCTGAATGAGAAAGATTACCTCTCCGGTTGTCTTCCCCTGCGCAATTTCTCCAACAGACTGAGCCCCGAAATAATGACTGATAAGGGCAAACATCTGCGGGACCAGGGTTACCAGGTAGTGCAGGTGGAAAGCTAGAAATCCCATACAGGTAAGCGGCAACAGAGCCAGAGCGAATCTCGAGTAATTCTCCCAAAATCTCTCTCTGAAAAATCTGTGAGAAAAGAAAACGCCGGCCATGGAGATCAGGTTTACCAGAACGATAAAACCGAAAAATACAAAGGTGAATTTTGCCATGAACGGTCCTGGTATCCATCCGACGATGGTGTTGAACCAAGGAGTCCGGGTCAAAATATCGCTCATCAGTCCACCTATCAAACCTAACACCAGGAATCCAGTGCCGGCCCTCACGTAACGAACTTCACCAAGCTCATATCCAGGAATTCTCAGATTCAGCTTTATTGCCCCATGCGGGCAAGTTTTTGCGCAATTCCCGCAGATTTTACAAAACTGATTGCTATGCAAAGTCGCTACTACCTGTCCGAACGGACACCCTTCAACGTTCCTGGAACCGAAATAACACTCCTGAGAGTTGCAACTGGACAGGCATGTTTCATGGTCAGCTCTGAGTTCCAGGATGGAGGTCCGCGCCAGGAGTCCTGTCATGCCGCCAAGGGGGCAAAGGTAACGACACCACGCCTGTCTCGACCACACCGTATTCAGAACAAAGGCTAAAATAAACATGGTCAAAAGCAGTAAACCCAGGTTGAAAGGAGAACTTCGTATGTCGGTAGCGCATTCAATCCAGATGATGAAAAGGATTCCGCCCGCTATCAGGAAGTCACTTCGCATCTTCAAGGTCTCAGGAAATGGAATTTCGAGAGCCGCTATTCGTTTGGCCAACTTGCTCAATGCTCCAATGGGGCACACACTGCAAGAAACCCGGGCGCCGAAAAAAGCGCTGATGATCAGGCCGGGCCAGGCGAGCGCCCACATTACTACCGAGGCCAAATTTTTGGAAGGATCAGGGGGGCCAAAGAACAGCATTAGGACTATTGCAAGGAAAATCGGCACGACTGCGCTTTGCAGCAATGCGGGATACAGAGGGCTCAAGAAAGCCTGCCGAATGGGAGCCAATTTCAACAAATTGTATCGGGCCTTTGAGTCAGCCCTCCTGCTCTCAAGGGTTAAATCCTGTCTCCTAACTACCCCTCCTGGAGAAATTAGAACCGCTCTCCTCATAGCGTTGGCAAGTTCAAGATCGTTGCCTGGCCAGGAATAATCGAGCATGGCTCTCAAAGTTAATTCATCAAGTTCAGGAGCCTTTTTCTTCATCTCACTAGCGTAGTGTTCCAGATAATGAACTGCCAGCGCCGGAATAAAGGCTCTTCTTTGTCGCAAGGGAGGGATAATCAATGAATAATCCCGCAGATCATGAAGCAGCGGATGGCGCTCCGGATCGCAATGTTTGGGATCCAGGAGAGTAGTGCAAACAAGACGAAAGTTTACTGCAACGAGTCTCTGGCTGTTGAGCGGGCAATAATGTCCCGTTTTCAAAGCGTCGAGAAGTTTTTGTTGAGCAAGAGCGGTAAAGCGATGAATTCCCCGAATAAATAATGAGCCATCGCGAGCAAACTCCAAGAAACCTGGAACAATCCTTTTTGAACCTTGCTCGTCTTTTAGCTCGGCGCCGAAAAGAAATCTCATCTGATCCATCGAAGAGGTTCTATAACGCTGGTCTTTGTCTCTTGATGGTTCTGAGAGAAAAGACTCCGCTCCGGCCTTTGCAGCGTCTAAAGGCACAAAAACCTCTTTATGAGTCGCGGCTGCGTCAAAAATGGCGTACGCCAATATTTCCTTTCCAACCCCATTCTCTCCTACAATCACGACTGAATCGTCAGACTCCGCGAGAGAGCAAAATTGAGCTTGAACGGTTTCGGAGAGACCTGGATGGGCAGGATATGCGCACAAAGCTTTTGATTCATCTTCGCCCGTTTTGGCGGGCGTGACGAAGTCGCTCCGCCCCACCCGCACCATTTTTTTTCCTAACGATTTCAGAAGCGCTACGGTGAACTCGGGGTTTTCTCTAAGAATACGTTGAAAACTATCAATCGATACTTCCAGTACCTTGGAAGGTTCCAATGCTTTGAGTGAAGCGTCCGAAGGATATGAACGCCCCGTAAGGAACGAAAGGTCTCCAAATACTTCTCCAGGTTCAAGGCTCTCCAGCATCACTTCCTGGGTTGAGCTATATCCGGCGATCACTTCCGCTTTCCCGGAAACCAGGAGCAATATTCTATCGGCTCCTTCATCCGCCTCAGTAATCGTGTCTCCGGCGGCGAATTCACGCAAAGAGACCATCTCGTTCAAAAGAGGCTTAAAGAGATCCGGAATATTTGAAGCGTCTATAGATCGTATTTCAGAATGTGACATCCGGTGCGGCAATTTACCACCCTTTACAACCAAATCATGTTGGATCCGGTTTCATATCCAGTTTACAGCAAACCCCAAAGCCTGAAAGTCCCGTCTCAAAGCACCCATTGCACGAAACACATGTGGCCTTTTTCAAGTCCCCATTTTCCCAGCGTTCGATAAGGCGCGGTTCCCGAATCAACGGCCGGCACAGAGCCACATAATCGGCCAACCTTTCAGACAATATTCTTGAAACGACGCTCGGAGAACGTATCCCCCCGACTGTCACGACAGGTACATTGACCGTTTCCTTGAAGCGTCGCGCCAAACCCGACAAATAGGCCTCGTCCTCCTCTTTAAGGATGTTTGGTCTCGATGGGACCAGTCCGCTTTCTATCCCCCGACTCCCTCCGCTCACCTCGATGCAGTCTATTCCATCATTAACAAGGCGACCGGCGACATAAAGAGATTCTTCCGGGACTAGACCACCTTCATAATAGTCGGCGCCACTCAATTTGATAAATACAGGGTAGTCGGTGCCAACCGCTCCCCTTACAGATTCCAGAACTTCGCCCAAAAAACGGTAACGACTGGATATAGCGCCGCCATATTCATCATTACGCCGGTTGGTGAAACCTGAGAGGAACTGGTTGATTCCATAACCATGCGCCCCATGAAGTTGGATTCCATCGAAGTTAGCCTTTCTAACCCTTTGCGCCGCTCTGCCAAAGGCTTCAACTAAAGTCGCTATATCCTGTGCGGTCATTTCTTTTGGGACCCTGCCGGTTACCGTCTCAGGAACCGACGATGGGCCCCAGACTTCACCCTCGTCATGAAACAATTCCGGATTAGCCTTGCTACCAGTGTGAACCAACTGCGCAATGACCTTACCACCGTTCGAATGGATGGCGTCGGCTAGGCGTGAGAGACCCGCTATCATTTCATCGCAGTAATTCCCCATCTGGTAGGGCATAGCGATTGAATTCGACATGACATATTGAAAGCCTGTGATTATTAGACCTACTCCGCCAGCCGCCAGGTCTCCGTAAAATTGTATCGCCCTATCGGTGATAAAGCCTTTCCTGTCGCATACTGCGGACCAGGTCGCGCTTCGAATCGTTCGGTTGCTGATCTCCAGGTTACGGATAAAAGTTTTTTCGAAGAGTTGAGGCATGAGTCATCTCCTACGATTATTGGAGCCTTTCTGGAGCTAAAACGTAAAGTTAAAGTCGGCCGACAAACTGGAGCTTAGACAAGAGCCAATTATATTTCAGAGGATAAACTCATGAAGTCGGCAGAGTCAACTGAGAGTGAAAACATGACCAGTATATAGATAGTTATGAGCATTTATTTTAATTGATTGAATCAATATTATTATGTTATACTTAATATAGTTTATTTATAGCTTTATAATTAAAGGATTATTAATATACAGAAGGTAAAACAACATGACGGTAACGCCAATCTTTCGGGTAGTCATCCTATCACTCATTTGCCTCTCATTGACATGCGCCATGGCTCAAGACAACCAATGGGCGGCGCAAGACACGTCCGCTAATTTCCCAAGGATTCAAGCACGGCCTTCCACAAATAGGTCGCCGGTTACTCGCCACGTTGCGCCGCCAATTTCAGCGAACAATTTTATGCCGCCGCCCGGTCAGCCACAATTCCCGTGTGTCCCCCAGAATTGCAAGTCCGTGAATTCAGAGCCATCAGTTTACGTTGGATATTTGTACAAGGAGCATGGGGCGGAACTGCAAATTCAGAACAACGGCCCTGCGACGGCCGGTTCGACAACATTCACTCGCAACGACTTCGATCTTCAAGGGGTATGGCTCGAACTGGCTGTGCCTATGAGCATCAACGAAAACATGGGCTTGATTCTGACTGGAGCGCACCTGTTCTCGCTTCAACCTACTTCAGTTCAATCGTATTCCCTTGCCAACGCTGCCTCAGCCGCCAGACAGTGGAATCCGGACCTTAAATGGTGGGAAGTAAACGCCGCGGGGACCTATCAATTTGTTCCGTCGGTGAGTGGGATCATGGGATTTCGATGGACCTACTTCGGTTCAAATTTCAACAACCCGACCAACCAGTCCGGTTTTGTCAATCCAAACGCTGATTCCGCAACGCTTACCACAAACGCCTACATCCCATATTCAGGCATCCTGATTGAGAACAAGCCCGATTGCAGGAGCGCGATAAAGGTAGCGGCTTATGGGAGCCCAATCCTACCAGGGGACTTCTCATATACGGAGACCATTAATCTCAACCAAGTCCCGACATCCATCTCTTCAAAGGGTTTGTTCAGTTGCGGGTATTTCTTTGAGGGTTTTAGCGAATATTCCATGCGGAGAGATTTGTGGAGCATGGGAGGATTTGTCCGGTTCACGGCAGTTCACTCGGAGCGCAGCCTCGGAGCTAATGTGGGAGGGCTAAACACACCGGTTGATATATATCTTGACAGGAGAAACTGGATCTTTGGGGGGAAAATCGGGTACACCTTCTAGGCCTATTCGAGAATGAACACCCTAATACCGGGATAGCAAACGAGAACATCATGGATGGTCTTAATGAACAAAATAGTCGGTCATTTGCCTTCACCGATGAAGCGCTCAGGCAAAACCTCTAAATTTAATTCAGCCTATGGTCGTTGATTTAAATAATTCAGGAATGGATTGACAGTCAGCGCAAATTACACACTTGCCCTGACTGCCGTCCCTTGTTAGCTCTTGGCTGCGTTCAGAGCCGCCTGTAGTTTAGACTCATCCTCGTGGGATAATGATGTCTTTATAATCTTCCCGCCTGTTCCTTCAAGTTCTTCCAGCACCTTGTCCGGTGTAGCCTTTCTAACCAGAACGAATAGCACCGAACTGCCGTTATTAAGGGTTTCCGCCAGGCTCTTCATGAATTTGTCATCGAGGCCCACATCCGTAAGGGCTCCGGAAACAGCGCCCGCTGAAGCGCCGACGGCCAATCCCAGGAGTGGATTAAGAAAAATGAGACCTATCAGAGTTCCCCAAAATCCACCACTTACAGCGCCCGCCGCGGTCATATGATACATCTGATGTAGGTTAACCTTGCCGCTTTCATCCTTGACAGCTACGACAGCGTCCTCAAGGTCAATCAGGTAGTCTTTCTGCATCTTGAGAAGCATAAGACGAACATCTTCCGCCTTGAACTTGTCATCGTAACCAATAACCACCAAAGTGCTCATGAATTTCTCCCTTTAAAACCAATTGATACTCATCAATTAAATATAATCACTGTTCGATTCTCCTGCTGCTTGTGTTTTCCTGTCGCCCATCCAGGGCTTGTTCACTTTTTATCAAACGGAAAGATGACCTTCCAATCTTTCTTCATACTGATAACAAACCAGCCTTTAGCCTTTGCTTCGTCATACAGGGCCTGGGTGAATGTTCCTACCTTGGTAGGCGGCAGACCTGTCGCCGGACCATAAGCGTATTCCCGGTCCGCATCGTCATGAAGCGTCAGCATCATCAGCGCCGCCCCAGCGCTACCCTGCGCATACTCAAGCATTTGCCGATCCCCGGTAGAGTTTCCAAAAGCCGCCCTGGGTCTTCTACCCGTAAAAAGGTAAATGTCCTCTGGTTTTCCCGAGAAGTTGTCATTCAATAACACCTTAGGGGGCCTCATCAGGATAGCCTTGCCATCCTTAGCGTAAGTAAACTGTGTTTCAAGGGCAGAGCCAATTATCTGCTCGGGAGGGATGCCATAAACCCGTTCAGCGTACGATCGGACAAAATCCTGCCCTCCACCCGTGACGATGTATGTCTTGTAGCCGTTGTCTCGAAGATAGCGCATTACCTCCAGCATCGGCTGGTAAATCAGCTCGGTGTAAGGCCGTTTCCACCGCAGGTTCTTTGCCTTTGCGATCCACTCTCTGGCTATCTCCTGGAATGCGTCTGTGCTCATTCCGGTTTGCGTCGCTAAAAAAATCTGTTCCAGATCCTTCGATGTAAATTTCTCAATCGCTGCCTGGTCTCCTGAGATCAAGGAATTGAAAGGCCGCTTAGTTTTCCATTCCGGACGTTTCGGAGCCATTTCCACAACACGATCGAAGGCAAACATCACCTGAGTGTAGATAGGATGCTCGACCCACGTGGTGCCATCCTGATCAAAAGTGGCGAGCCTATCCTCGGGCGGCACAAAATTTGGGCTGGATTTGTCGGTAGTGGTCTGGACGAAATGAATGATAGCGTTTTTAGCAGCTCCGTCGTTCCAGGAAGGGAGCGGGTCGGTCTGCGACTGCGCCCCAACGACAGAAACGAAGATCACCGCAAGCGTAACAGCAACGGCCATACTCAATCGAAAGAAAGTCGCTAGCTTTTTCATAACCATCTCCTCAGTAAGGTCCATACTATAATAGACTCTCCGTTCCGCCCATTAAAATCGATTTCAGGTCGGATATAACATCTTTAATAATCGAAACAACGTTACTTTACGGCCATCCAATAACGGTCAAAAATTTCCACAGCATTTCTTGAATTTCTTCCCACTTCCGCAAGGACACGGATCATTCCTCCCGATCTTAGGTATCATGTCCTGAGCCTGGAAACATTCCCAAGATTCGATTTCTCCGACAATGTCAGTAAAGAGATGATGAGAGGAGTTTTCTCTCAGGTGGCTCAGAGTGTCTTGTTTTCCCCTATATATCGCCCTGTCGATGTCAGACAGATCCATAAAGAGAGGGTCAGGGAGTCCATCCTCGTAACTCTCTTGAATATCGCCATAAAGTTCTTCGGGGTAAATTTCCTCAGAGTACAATATCAAACTATCCCAGACATGGGAGGGCTCTCGTGTGAGCTTTCCACGAAAAAGGCTCTTGAAATAATCTACCACGATGTCCCTGGGTAGTTCATCAACGGCCATCATAGTCACAAGGCTTCCCACGCCCGACCCCCGGACGTACTCGTTGACTTCATCGTTCTCAATTAAACTTCTGATAAGGTTATCGTCGCGGCAAGCGACCGATGCGAGAATGTTTTCAAGGTCTTCAGTTACTATATCGTCCGTTAGGTCGAGAGAGACTTCACCTGGAAGAGAGAAGAAATTCACTATGAGCGGATAAGCCCTCTTTTCTCGAAATTGAGCCAGAAGAAACATTGCGTAAATGTGCGCCATATAGGACACATCGTGAACGAGGAGATCGGCTTTTTCGGTAGACTCAATTATGATGTTCAGCAGATAAGGGGAAATCCGTTCACGTTGTTGTATTGCCATCTCAAGGGCGTTTCGAGGGAAAAATCCTCGATTCCGTTCCAATGCGTGCAAAATTTCTCTTATTTCCATAAAGCCCCTTGTCTCCAAGTGATACCCTCAATGGCGCTGAGCTGGAGTGCTTGGAAGAAACCTTGTTTATGTCGACCCGCAATGATTTTACCTCAGAGTTTTAACTGATCATGTAGTCTTCTATTCACGCTAGTCCATTACCTCAACTTTCGGTGTAGCCTATGTTCCTGAAGTCAAAGGAGTAACCGTCAATTGATTTCATGAGGCCGGGCTTTTCGTGCCTTGCTTATGGAAATAATCGTTTTTTATGGAGAAAATAACAAAATACTCGATAGAGGCTACATTTAACAGTTTTGCAAGCTAACTGTCACTAAATTTTGAGGCGGATTTCGAACTTTTTGGCGCGACCTTGACGCAAGACCCAATAGCCATTAATTCTTTTTATAGAATATATTTACGCATTGGACAATGAAGGGTATAAATACACCCTCATAGAGGAAGATAAAATGTCAAGAGTTATGATTGAGCCTGCTTCGTATCAGAATGTGAGACGGGCTGTAGATAAGGCTTTCGAGCTGTTTTCCATAAACGTCTCGGGAAAAAAGGTCCTTGTTAAACCCAACGTGCTTCGCTCGTCGGAAGCCACAGAAGGAATAGTGACAAATCCGGCAGTGCTCAGAGCGGTAGTCGATAAGCTTGAGACATTGAACCCGGCTTCGATAGTCGTCGGGGATAACCCCGGCCTCGTCAGCTACGGAGCGAATGAGGAAAGCTTTGAAAAAGCCGGACTCATGGAAGCCGCCAAGGGCCACTATCAAAATATCGGAAATGATTCCGTCAAGATGGATTTCAATCCCGAATTCATGTCTTCGGTGAGCGTTTCCAGAGCCGTGATGGAAGCTGATATCATTATAAGTCTGCCCAAATTCAAGACTCACGGGCTGACAGTAATGACTGGAGCGATAAAAAACAGTTACGGTTATCTACCTGGAGCCCAGAAAGCCATGTTGCACAAGGCGGCAGGTAATCCTCAACGATTCCATGAACTGATCGTAGACGTTTTTCGGCTCCGGCCTCCTGATTTCTTCATCGTTGACGCAGTGGTGGGCATGGAAGGGAATGGTCCGGCATGTACGGATCTCAGAGATATCGGCCTGGTACTGGCTTCTGACAACGCAGTCGCTCTTGACGCTGTAATATCCACAATGATGGGATGTGATCCGGGTCGCCTACTCTTTCTTCAAAAGGCCAAAGATCTCGGTCTTGGAGACTATGATCTAAAAAATATTGAGGTAATTGGAGAACTCAGACTGATACCCGATTTCAAGCTTCCGCCCCTTGGAGGAGAAGCAATTTTCAAGAACGAAGCGATACAGGCTATGATGAACAGCAGAACAACTGTGAGACCCAAGGCTGACCCGGATTTATGCTCAGGCTGCGGGACGTGTGTTGATCAATGTCCTGTCTCGGCCCTGTCTATGGGCGATGCGGTTCCAGAGGTGGATCCAGACAAATGTATAACCTGCTTTTGTTGTCAAGAAATCTGCCCTGAACAGGCTATCGCTCTGCAATAGAATTCAATCAAGGCGTTTTCTCACAAATCGGAGAGCGATGTTCAGCATATTTTTGTAATGTTCTTTATTTCGTTTTCGATATCCTGCGCATCCTGCTCCGAGAAAGCTTTGAAAGTGATTGAATTCCCCTGAGTCGACGCCTTGATTGTAATAAAATTCCCAGCCCGTGTAACTGAGAGAACATTGTTTCTTTTAAATTTTAAGGAATAGGGAGACGAACCAAAATATCTTGTAAGTAGCGTAGCTACTGTGACAGTTAATCCCAGTCCCACAATAAGCATTGCTATCAGTCCTGAACGCTGGTGTTCTCCGACTGAAAAAAGGTTGGCGTATACTACTACCGAGATATTGGCCACCATCATCGCAGTGAGCGACCACAGGAGGACCTTAAACAATAGCGCCGTCTGCTGTTTGCCGGACAAATTTACCGTGTCTCCGTCCATAGATATGCTACCTTTTCCCGCCAGCCCATGCTCGTCCCGCTTCCATCCCCTGCCAAGACCTACGGTGTATTCCAACTTTTCCTCCTGCCATTAAGTCAGTTATTCAGTACGCTTTTCACAAGCCAAAAAGCTCCCTGGCGTTTTCGCCCAGAACTTTGGCCTGCTCGACGGCGCTAAAGCCCGCCTTCGCCATCAACGACACGATGTTGGCCAGTTCTTCCTCATGCAGGAACCAGGGCCAATCGGTCCCGAATAGTACATGGGAAGCCCCATGAATCTTCAACAACTCCACAAATTCCTCTTCCGAAAGCGTGTGGGCCGCGTTTGACGTATCCAGATAGAGATTATCAAGGGGGCGCAACACATCTCTAATTTCATCGAAATCACCAAGCAAGCCTCCCATGTGAGCGCAGACGAAATCAATTCCCTGATACCTTCGGGCAATCAGATACAATTTTGAAGGCCTGGCAAGATGCTCGAATTTCGCTCCAAAATAAATATCGGCTCGCATAAAAGTGTCGAACACAACTATAGGCCTAATGTTCCGGGAATTTCCGATTCGTGAAATCTCAGTCAGCATTTCGCCCGATTCCGGAGACAATAGATCAAAACGTTGAGAAAAACTGGAAAATTTGAATCCTGTAATTCCGGAATCGAACATGCGGTGAATCTCATTGACAAGACCCGGCATGATCGGGTGCAGAGTCGCAAGAGTAAACAAACGCGAGAACTTTGAGGTTATTTTGATGAACTTGTCATTTTCGGCTACAACCTTTTCCGGCGCCGCCGTCGGCAGTAGCCAGCACTTCTCAATTCCGTTTCTCTCCAGAGACTCTTGCAGCAACTCAGGCCTCAATCTTTCCACGGCTCCACAGGTATTGAGCTTCAATTCCTTTAGCATCGCGGCTTTTTGGGTCGTATTGCTGACAATGCGCTCTGTGAAAATATGACAGTGACTATCGACAATCATTGTGAAACTCTACAAATCAAGGGCGTTAAACAAAGTAAACCTGTATGGGCCTCTGGAGCTAAGACCTGAAGAAGCAAAGATTATAAAACTACTTCAGCTCGATTATATGCAACAGGTATTTATCGGAAGAGTCTTTCAGAATTTGTTTTTGGAGTCTGGAGGGCAAAAGTCTGCACAAGGCCAATATCACAATGGCCTAGCCTTGGTATACCTGGGGCCAAGATGGGCGGCGCCGACTGGAGAACCCGAATTGCCCCCTATTGCATGTTATTTTGACGCCATGTCTCGTATTCGGCCATCCTGGCAAGAATTTTAACTCCTCTTTCCAGGGTGGGAACTGTCATTGCCCGACCTTTTTGATTTAGTTGGGCTCGGGCCTCTTCGGCTCGTGGCCCGTAGACCCACACAATGATCGGTTTTTGCGAGTCCAGCGACAAACTCTGTATCTCTTCCACAGCGCTGAAATATGGTTGATTCTCGCTATCCAATCCCAAAGCCAGGCAAATAATCGCGTCCACGTTCGGATCATTTAAAGCGCCTCTGAGGGCAATCCCGAAGACTTTCCGCATTCCGTTCTTCATCAGGGCCGGCCAGATATCCATGGGATTGCCGATGGGCATCCATGGTGGGGATAGCTCTTGCACGTTTTTCAGGGAATCCTGGCCCAAGTTCGCCGGCGTCAGTCCAGAAATGTGCATGGCGTCCAATAGTATTATCCCACCTGCCCCGGTAAGAGTGATCACGGCCACTTTGCGCCCCCTCATAGGCGGTAAGCGCAGAAAGGCGCCTACGAGATCCTTCATGTCCTGAGTTTCTTCCACGCGTATTACGCCTGCCTTGGTCATGACGGCTCCGGCTATGCGGTCGTGTCCGGCCATCGAACCGCTGTGGGTGGCAGCCGTCAAGGCTCCTAATGGAGACCGACCGGTTTTTATCGCAATTACGGGGATTCGTAGAGAAACCTGTCTGGTGATTTCCAGAAAACGTTTGCCCCCGGATATTCCCTCGGCGTGTATTGCGAGAGCCTTAATCCGCCGTTCAAACCCAAGCCATTCAATAGCGTCTACAAGACCAAGATCGCAGGCATTGCCGACGTCGACGCCCATTCCCATTCCTCCGGTGAGCTGGGATGAGCCAACAAAAAAAACTCCCGACTGGCATGCTACACCAATTGGGATTTCTTGCCGGTCCAATGGCATGAACGAAGAAGTGAACCGATCAAACGAATTGGAGACACCAAGAGTATTTGGTCCCAGGATTCTGGTTCCCCCTGAGCGGGCGGCGTCCAGCATTTGTCGCTGAAGTTCGCCTCCCCTGGAATCAGCTTCTGCAAAACCCTGGTTCGTTACGATGAGGGCCTTGATGCCTTTTTCGGCGCAGTCTCTGACGATTCCCGGAATTGTCTCCCTGGGCGCGGCGATGATACCGAGGTCTACGGGACTTTTCAATGAGGATACGTTCGGTACTGTGCGCACGCCTCCGACGTGGGGCGCGTGAGGATGGACAACATGGATTTCTCCCTTGTACCCCCACGATCTAAGGTTGTCTACGGGATTGAGGGATCCCGGGCCAGTCTTACGTGAAACCCCAATAAAAACGACAGAACATGGAGCGAGAAAAAGCGATTTCTCAGGAGGATCTACTGGCATAACAACCTCATCTTTGGACTGATCGGCGCAATCCAGATAAAGGATTTGCGATGATGCCCAAGCTATCGAACATGGTAAACATCAAGTCATAAATTCCGCTCTACTGGATCTCCAATATCGATCTTCCTGCGACAAGCCTCATTATCTGGTTGGTTCCTGTGTAGATTTGGGTAAGTTTGGCGTCCCTCATCATTCTTTCAACAGGATAGTCTTTCATGTATCCGTATCCCCCCATGATTTGAACTGCGTCTGTAGTGACTCGCATTGCTGTGTCAGACGCCGTGCATTTGGCCATGGCGGCGAAAACGCCTGCCTTTTTTTCTTCTCGCTCATCAAACAGACTAGCCGCTTCACGAGTCAAAAGTCGGGCGGATTCTACACCGGCTGCCATGTCCGCTATCATGAACTGAATTGGGCTTAAAGCCCCTATGGGCTTGGAGAATTGCACTCGTTCTCGGGCGTATTGTATCGCTTGAGTAAGGGCTCCATCCGCTATACCTACTGCTTGGGATGCGCAAAAAAGCCTGCTCATGGAGAGTGTTTTCATAAGATTAGCGAACCCCTGCCCTTCAGCCCCAACAAGGTTTTCCGCCGGAATCTCCATATCCTCGAAATATAACTCTGAGTTTATCGATCCCCTCATTCCCATTTTGTTCTCATTTTTCCCGTAAACTAGACCGGGAAAACTTTTTTCTACAACAAATGCGCTGATGCCTCGGGCTCCCTTTGATGGATCGGTATAGGCGAAGAGCACAAAGAAATCCGCGACTGAACCATTTGTAATAAAGCACTTCTGCCCATTGACAACGTACTTGTCGCCCTTGCGCACAGCCTTTGTCCTCATGGATAAGATATCGGAACCAGCGGATGGTTCGGTCGCTGCAATCGCAGTCAATTGCTTGGAATCGCCAGAGAGTCTTTCCAGGAATCTGCGCTTGAGATCGCCTGTGGCGCCGTGGAGGATCGGTAGCATACCATCGGCTTGAGCAATCAGCACTAACGCAGAAGAAGCGCAAACCTTGGCGATCTCCTCTAATACCATGGAAAAAAGCAATAAACTTATCTCAACGCCACCATACTCCGCCGGGAGCAAGGGGGTCAGTAGACCGTTTTCAGCGAATACATCAATGGCGTGCTGAGGAAAACCCGCTGTCTCATCAAGTTCGGCGGCTCTAGGGGCAACCTCTTTGGCGGCAATCCGGCGGACCGTTTCAAGAATCATTTTCTGTTCTTCATCAAGTTTGAACACTTTGGGACCTCCCTAACAAGGCGAATTTATGATTTTGGCAAGGAGCTTCAAATTGTGAATCCGACTTCTTTAAGCATCTCCCGCGCAATGACGATCCTCTGGATCTGATTGGCGCCTTCAAAAATCTGGGTTAATTTGGCGTCTCTGAACATGCGTTCTACATTAAAATCTTTCATGTACCCGTATCCGCCCAATACCTGGACTGCGTCAGTGGTTATTTTCATGGCCGCGTCACTCGTGAAACATTTCGCCATTGAGGCGATTTTCGTATTAGGTTGGCCCTCGTCATAGAGGGCGGCGGCCCGGTAAATGAGCCCTCTACCTGCTTCGATCAATGTGGCGCTGTCGGCTATGATGGCCTGAATCATCTGATGTTCCGCAAGAAACTTCCCGAAAGTTTTGCGCTCAATCGAATACTTCAGCATTGCCTCGAATGCCCCCTCGGCGATTCCAAGCGCTTGGGCGCCAATAGCGGGCCTGGACATGTCAAAGTCTTTCATGGCCAGTAAAAATCCCTTCCCTTCCTCGCCAAGGAGATGCGAGGCGGGCACCCTGACATCATCAAGGAAAACCTCTGTTGTGTTCGATCCACGCTGACCGAGCTTGTTCTCCTTCCTACCCACTTTGAGCCCAGGCCGTTCCCGTTCCACCAGAAAAAAGGACAGGCCCACATGTCCACCTTCTTTGGATGTCCTAGCCAAAACCGAGTAAATCGAAGCGACTCCACCATTTGTAGCAAAGCATTTCGCTCCATTAAGCACGTACTCATCACCATCCTTTACAGCGGTCGTCTTCAAGGCAGCCACATCAGAACCGCCGCCGGGCTCAGTCACCAGATAGCCGACAAGTTGACGTTCCTGCGCTATCCGGGCAAGAGTTTGTTCCCTGATCGCTCCAGATAGACCGTGAACGACAGGGTATGATCCCACAGCCTGAATGATAAGAAGTAGAGCCGAAGATGCGCAGAACCTGGCAAGCTCTTCCACTGCAATACACAGCGCAGTGCCTGTATTTTTGTCGAGCCCGCCGAATTCCGATGGTAATGCTAGAGTCAAAAGCCCCAGGTCCCAGCATAAGTTTTCAACATCCCTGTTAAATTCTCCAAGCTCATCGATGGAGCTGGCAATTGGACCGACTTTTTCCTTGGCGGCCCTGTGAACCGCCTCCCGTAAAATGGTTAGTTCTTGCGACTCGTCAACAATTTCTCGGGCCATCGTGATTCATTCCTAAAAGTGGAGTTCATTTCAGAGTTGCTCTGAAAGGCGCCGTGACTGAGCAGGTAAAGTAATTTCTGACAAAGGGCGCAGGTATAGCCGTCGATACTCACGGGTTCGATTTCCACCATGCTATGATTTGGGCTTTGAGTTAGTCTACTGCTACACGCAGGCCACCAATTACCGCTTCAGCGAGGTTTCCAGCCAGGAGTTCCTCGTCGAAATCTCGATCGAATATGGCCGGTCGCATGCATGCCCTTTCAATACTGCCGATAATTATGTCTCTCATGCAGGACAATGGAATGTCATGTCGTATTTCATGGTCTTTTATCCCTAATTCGACAATTTCATTAATTAACCGGGAGTATTTTTTTGCCAGGTCATAGGCTTCGCTTTCAAAGTACGTCGGGTGATTCCTGACCTCGAGAAGAAGTATTCTTGAAAAGACACTGTTTCTCTTGTGAAAAGATATCGTCCCTTTGATAAGAGTTCTCAGCTTGTTAATCGCTCCTTGGGTCTCACCAACGTCCAGCCGAATTTGAGCGAGATGAACTCGAAAGTACTCTGCAAGTATTTTGTGAAGCAAGCCTCTTTTGTCTTTGAAATATCTGTAAATCAACGCTTCATTTACGCCCGAGACTCTAGATATTTCCGCTGTGGTAATGGAATCGAAATTTTTCTGCTGAAGCAAAAGCCTCAGGGCTTGCATAATTTTGATTCCTCCAGGGGGAATTCGGCATTCGTTGGAGTCCTGGAAACGTAGAAGAATATCAGTTGAAGACAGTTGAGTATTTTTAAGCAACGCACTCTCCGTTATGTAAGTAACACTTACCTACCAAATACCCCAATCAATCAGATTGTCAAGCAAAAAAGTTTACATGCCACCACAAAGCGATTGACTTGGATTATCCCTAGAGTTAGGCTGACCACCAAAGGAGATCAACCAAACGAATTAATATTCTCGCTCTATTTTGTTTGGATCTGGCCAATTGCATGACGAGGCCCCAAAAACTTGGCGCTGAGTCTTTAGAACATTTGTTGATAGATATGTAGATTCAAGTCAACGGTATGCGCGTTGGATGAGCGCTGAGGGAAACTAGGAAGCGCGACACATGACGCTCTTTGAGATTGCCAGGTAGCCGCCTCCCTATTTAGATATAGGTAGCGTTTTGTTTTGATCCTAGATGGCTCGGTTTTCCAAGAACGGAGGCTACAGGATGAGAACGGCGGAAGTTGACCTTTGGCTTTCAATGTTGAAGCCTTTTTATGGGTTGCCACGGCTACGCTGGATTCGATTGGCGCTTGCAGGAGTGCACTTTCAGGTTGACGCGGTAAGTTTTGTTCACGATCACATCTTTGATTCTACCTCGCTTCTTTTACGCAAGGGAATTCGCAAATATTCTCAAGATGGACAAAGAGTTCTGGACTTGGGGACGGGACATTTGGGGCTGCTGGCTGTCTATTGCGCGCGATCGTGTGGAGCCCAAGTGTTAGCTGTTGATGTCAATGAGGAGTTTCTTGAGAACGCCAGGATTGTTGCGAGAGCTAGCGCAGCGGAGGGTATAGAATTTCGAAGAAGTGACTGGTTTGCGAATGTTGATGGACAGTTCGATTTGATGTTCGGCAATGTACCTTATGTTCCCGCTGATGTCGGGTTCGACGGGGCTCACTCTCACGATCACCCGGAAATATGGAATGGTGGAACTGACGGCCTGGACAGCGCACGCGTAATATTGAAAAACGCAGCGAATTTCCTCAGTTCGAACGGGAAATTACTCCTGGGGATAGACGCCTACTATGTGCCAAGATTGCTAACAATCCAATTGATCAACGATTCAACCGGCCTGGAACTAAAAGAAATCATGCGATCATGGATATCAAAGAGCGAGGTATATGTGATAGGTCATAAGCCGTTGGTTCAGAATGGTTTATGTTGACCCTGAATACTGAGCTTAGGGCCAGAAAAACTTTCCAGGTTAACAGATCAATGATTGTTACCTCGGACAACGGCAAGAGCGGCATGTCACGGAGCCGCTCTATTTGTAGTCCAGTTGACAAGATCACGTGAAATATTTCGTGGAATTACGCTCTTTGACGACATGGTCAGCATCCGCAGAAGAAAAGCCTTTCAAATTCCCGTTCTCTGGCCTCATTCCGTTCTTCCTCAAGATCGGCCAAGAGACCTGGATAGTAATTTATACACTCGGCTTCTTCCTGTTCAGCGCTAAAGACCGCAGCGTCTTTCCCTTGTTCATATGGTCGTGATTCAGAAATTTCCATCTTGAGCCTCCTGTATCTTGAAATTCATCTATATTATCTAGAATGGCTGATGCAAAAATGATTCTTTTGATTCAATTAGTGTCAACATATGTTTATTCAGAATCGTTCTATAGTTTGTGCGCCAGTGCGTAACAATCCGACAAAAAGGAGCTTATCGGTGAACACTGGTTCTTGTTGCCAATACCTCGACAGCGTCCATCATAACTTGGACGAATTAACCGAAACGATTGTCGCATGGGCTGAGATGAATACTGGAAGTCTCAATATAGGGGGATTGGGAAATTTCGTGGGTATTCTTGAAGACAGCTTCCTTGGGCTCTCGGGAAAAATTGAAACAATTCTCCTGCAACCCCAGATACGCCTCCGTCCGGAAGGCAGAATCAGTCTTACGTTGGGAAAGGCTTTTTCTGTCAGGAAGAAGTTGGACGCTCCAATCAGGGCCCTACTGACGATACATTATGACACCGTTTATGGAGTAGAGCACCCTTTTCAGAAATGTCGCGTTATCGATCATAACACTATCGTAGGCCCCGGTGTAGCGGACGCCAAGGGTGGCTTATTAGTATTGCTTAGAGCCCTTGAATTATTCGAGGCCAGCCCGTGGTCTGATCATCTTGGTTGGGAAGTCCTGATAACTCCCGACGAGGAAATTGGTTCCACCGGTTCAGCGCCTCTTCTTCTCAATAGGGCAGGAAGGAATCATTTTGCGTTGGTCTTTGAACCCGCTTTGCCGGACGGGTCTCTAGTGTTATTAAGAAATGGCTCCAGCGTCTACTCGGCAAGGCTTACAGGACGGTCCGCTCACGCCGGTAGGGAACCGGAACGAGGGCGAAACGCCATCCACGCAATGGCGGGCTTCATCATGAATATGAAAGAACAGTTTGAAAACCGTCCGGGAATAATTCTTAACGTAGGCGAAATCTCAGGGGGTGGCCCAGTCAATATAGTGCCGGACCTTGCATACAGTAGATTTAACGTCCGAACCCACTCTGAAGAAGACGGACGGTTCGTCGACGAAACCCTGAGGCGGCTGGCCGCCGATCTTAATGGGCGAGAAGGCTTCAAACTGGAACTTAGCGTGGATTATTCCAGGCCTCCGAAAATGTCGGACCGCAAAAGCCTGGTTTTTTTCGAGCATGTGGCGAACTGCGGACGAGAGATAGGGGTCGATATAAAATGGGGGCACAGCGGTGGCGCTAGTGACGCCAACATCATTGCCCAAGCAGGGATACCTGTCCTAGATGGGCTTGGCGTACGAGGGGGCAGTCTTCATAGTCCGGAAGAATACATTCAGCTTGACAGTCTAGTTGAACGGATCAGACTCACTGCGTTGCTGCTGATGAAGTTCGCGTCTGGAAACATTCCGTTCGATAGAAACATCTGCTGATGATCGGAGAAATTACGCCGCTTACTAACATCTCCGTGGAGGTAGGCCACAAATATGGTAATTGTTCGTCCCGTCGTAGAGTCAGATCTGGATGATCTGGTTGAGTTGGCCGGAATGACCAGATACGGCCTTACTTCCTTGCCTAAAGATCGGGACCTGCTTGAACAGAGAATTCAGGATTCCTGTAGAAACTTCAGGTTTGAAGCGAGGAGACCCCACGGAGAGCTGTATATCTTCGTTATGGAAGACCTCAGTTCCTCCAAGGTAGTGGGAACGGCTCTAATAAATTCAAAGGTTGGGGGGTTTGAACCATTTTACGCTTTTAAAATCAAGTCATGCACACATAAGTCCGAACATTTAAAAATCTGCAACAAGCTCCCTTTACTTCTCTTGGTCAGGGAGCATAGCGGCCCTTCGGAAATAGGGGGTCTATTCCTTGCCCCGGCTTATAGAAAACACGGACAAGGGAGGCTGATGTCACTGTTCCGGTTTTTATATATGGCCGAGCGTTCCGATCAATTTGAGCCCCTAATTCTGGCGGAAATGAGAGGGATTGTAGACGAGAATGGGTGTTCTCCATTCTGGGAAGCTCTGGGTAGACATTTCTTCGACATGAACTACCCTAAAGCTGATTACATGAGCCTAAGCGACAAGAGCTTCATATCTGAATTGATGCCACGGACGCCTATTTACATCTGCCTACTTTCCAAGGAAGCCCAAAAGGTCATAGGAGACGTGCACGAGAACACTAAACCTGCGCTAAAAATGCTTCAAGATGAAGGTTTCAGACCTAACGGAATGGTGGACATATTTGACGCCGGACCAATCGTGGTTTGTCGTCTTGACGAGGTTAAAATTGTCAGGGATAGGCGTAAATCTACCCTTGTTGCGATTACTTCACAAGCAATTGAATCGCCTGTTTTTATAATAGCGAAGATGGCTCCGGAATTTAGGGCTTGCATGGGAAAAGTTGGGACAGACTCGAGTGGAGGAGTGTCTTTAGAAGCCACTACAGCCGCAGCTTTGGGTCTTAATATCGGAGACACCGTGAGTTTCGGTCCTTTGCGGCCGGTTTTACAGGCGTAATCCCGAAGGGCTTTGCAAATGCGAGAAAGAAGTCATTTCATCAATAGCGCTTGGATAGAAGGCAGCGGGATAGCCCTGAGCAGTATTAATCCTACTACAGGAGGAACCAACTGGGAAGGCCGTTGCGCTACCGCGTCAGAAGTGGATGCGGCCGTTAACGCAGCCAAGACAGCTTTTCCAGAATGGTCCAACCAGTCACTAAGCTATCGCGCAAGCTATGTTTACGCGTTTCGGGACAGGCTCTCAGAGAGCGCTGAGCAAATATCTGAATTGATATCAATGGAAACTGGAAAACCCAAATGGGAATCGCAGTCCGAAGTTCAGTCAATGATTGGTAAAATAGCCATTTCCATTGAGGCTTACGAGAACCGGCGCCACAGACTCGAAGAGATTGTTACAGGGGCTACCGTTGTTACCCGTTTTCGGCCCCACGGAGTTATAGCTGTTTTCGGACCTTTCAACTTGCCTGGACATCTTCCTAACGGCCATATAGTACCAGCCCTTATAGCCGGCGACACCATCGTTTTCAAGCCCAGCAGCCAGACCCCTATGGTTGCGGAGGCCATGATTCAATTGTGGGAGAGTACCGGAATACCACGTGGCGCCATCAACCTAATCCAGGGAAACTCCGACACGGGGAAAGCGCTCGCAAGGAATCCAGGATTGGATGGACTCTTTCTTACTGGAAGCGAGTCCACGGGAAAAGCCATTCATAAGGCTTTTGGAGATTTTCCGGAAAAGATACTTGCTCTGGAAATGGGTGGGAATAATCCTCTTGTAGCGCATGAAGTGTCGAACTTGAACGCCGCTGCCTATTTCACCATACTGTCGGCTTATATCACCGCCGGTCAGCGATGTTCGTGCGCGAGACGACTCATTGTTGTAGACGGTAAGAATAGCGCTGACTTTGTCGAGCGTTTAATTGACATGGTCGCCAAGATAAAGGTAGGGCCCTACACTGATTCCCCAGAGCCGTTCATGGGGCCCGTCATTTCAATTGAGTCAGCTAGAAAACTTCTAAACGCCCAACAGGATCTAGTTGACCAAGGAGGACGAATTCTTCTCCCAATGCGACCACAAGGAAAAGCAGCCAATATGTTGACTCCGGGACTAATTGATGTAACCCCGGTCCAGGAAAGAAAAGATCAGGAATTGTTCGGACCGATCCTGCAACTCATACGCGTTCGTGACTTTGAGTCAGCGTTAGAAGAGGCGAACAATACCCGTTACGGTCTCGCCGCCGGCCTCTTGAGTGATGACCCAGATTTGTACGACACGTTTCGTAGCCGTGTGAAGGCTGGAGTCATAAACTGGAACAGACAGACGACAGGGGCCAGTTCGAGAATGCCTTTTGGTGGTGTGGGCGCCAGCGGAAACCACCGCCCAGGGGCCTATTTCACTGCGGATCACTGCTCCTATCCTGTGGCGTCTATCGAAGTTCAAAGGCTATCCATACCAAATGATTTTTTTCCTGGTATTGAGCTGTGAAGGATTCATTGTGAACTTTAAACAACCTCCTCATCCAGCGCATTTAGCTGAAGAGGCCTTTGAGGTGAATTTCGACGGTATTCCAGGTCCTACTCACAACTTTGGTGGGTTGGCGTACGGAAACATCAGGTCTATGGCTAACAGGTTGTCTGTTTCGAATCCTAGAGCCGCCCTGTTTCAATGTCTGACAAAAATGAAATTAGTTCATTCACTGGGCTTGCTACAGGCTTTGTTGCCATTGCACCCGCGCCCGGCTTTTGAAGCGCTGCGTCGTTTGGGCTACTCAGGATCTGAGACTCAAATCCTGGAAAAGGTCTCCAAAGAAAACATCAATCTGCTGGCTAGGTGTTACAGTTCCTCAGGTATGTGGACGGCCAACGCCGCTACTGTTTCACCTTGCGCTGACACCGGCGATGGTCGGACACATTTCACACCAGCCAATCTTATCAACCTGTTTCACCGCTACATTGAGCCTTCTTTCACTGGCGCCATCCTGCGGCGCATTTTTCACGATGAATCCAAATTCAACCATCACATGCCTTTACCTGGAAGTTGGGACTACGCAGATGAAGGAGCAGCCAACCACAGCCGCTTCTGTTCATCTTACGGCGCTGCTGGAATTGAATTTTTCGTGTATGGAAGGGACGATTCGGAGGAAGGCGATTCACGCCCTGCGGTCTTTCCTGCAAGACAAACACTTGAAGCGTCCGTGGCGATAGCCAGACTCCATGGGATCGAACCTGAAAAAACGGTTTTTGCCAGACAAAATCCCGATGCCATCGATGCCGGGGTTTTTCACAATGATGTCATTTCCGTTGGAAACAAAAATGTGTTTTTATTCCACTCGGACGCTTTCTGCAATTCTGACTCTGTTACGGCGGAACTCAAGAGGAAGTTCAGTGAGCATTGTGGGGGTAATCTCATTCTAGTGGAAGTCAGTTCTAAACGATTGTCTTTAGCCGAAGCTGTTGATTCCTACTTGTTCAATAGCCAACTCGTGTCCGAACCCGAGGGGGGGGCAGTATTGGTGGCTCCCTCAGAATGTGGCGAGAAAAAGAGAGTATATGAACTTCTAGAAGAAATAGTCTCAGATGAAAATCCAATCAAAAAAGTGTTATTTGTGGATGTGGATCAAAGTATGAAAAACGGAGGTGGACCGGCTTGTCTGAGATTAAGGGTAGTTTTGACCAACGAAGAACTAGCCGTCATAAATCCAGGAATTTTCTTTTCTCAGCAACTTCATGAGGAACTCATATTATGGGGGGAGCGTCATTATCGTGACCATCTCTCTCCCAAAGATCTTGCTGATCCTAATCTGCTTTATGAAAGTAGATGCGCATTAGACGAGCTATCTGGAATCCTCGATCTCGGATCGATTTATGATTTTCAGAGGCCATAAATAAGGGCTGATCTTATTTCCAGCCACTTTTTTGAAATATCCCATGCGGTTTATCGTTCGTGCAGTGAAGCATGGAATCCTTACCTTTGCGATCTTGACACCCCCGCCTTGCCTTTCAACTGAACATTAGTCTCGATTTATTCAACCTAGCCCAGATTGGTTGCGATCGTTAATCAAACTTACTAGAGGCTGCCGTTGGAAAAGCCTAAATCCGGTGTTGCGCTCCTTTCGCACAACATGATCTATTTCTAGGCCATATTCCCCGGTTTTTTATAAAGTTTCGCTTTATTGTTCATGATGTCAGGCTCATGAACTTTCTTGGCCCAGTCGTCCGGGGTTACCTCTTCTATGGCTACGGACACAACGTTTTCGGAGCATTTCGCTATTAAAGAAACATCCCTGGTTATTGCTTGGGCGAGGCGAATTTTCTGATCCTCCGTCCTACCCGGATGAAGTTTAACTATTACGTGCGGCATGGTCCAAACCTCCCAAACTCTAAAAGATCGGTACGTTGATAATTGGAATCATATTTTAAAAAGGGGTTGCAAAGGTCAAAGCGGCTTTCCCACCCAATGTGAAGATCGAACTGTCATATGAAAAATCAACCGGATCCGAAGTTATCGACAGGGGAGGCCCAGAGTCCCGTCTCTCGATAGTCATCTGGCATGTTCCCCTAAAAAGTTCCCAGGCGCAGAATACAGAGAGAGCATACCAGCCTGATTTCACAAAGCTTAATTCGCTATTAACTTCCAAATAATAACCGTTGCGAATAGACTCGGCGCCGACGTGAGCGAAAGGGGTCCCGTGGTTGTTGCACGTGTTAAAGTGCTGAATGTCGCCGGGCATCAAAGGAAAGCCAACAACTTTGAGAAGTAGGTTTGAGCCCACCAGTTTTTGAGACACTTGAGCCCCAATAAACGGCTGATACATGGTCACGGAAAGTCCTGATTCCATGCTAGAAATTGTGAATGGGTAATCGGGATTGGGGTTTCCAAAGTTTGTGTTCAAGGAATTCCATCGGAATCCCGCAATCAAGGTGAATGCGTCGGTCGAGGAATAGAGCGCTTCGGCCGCCAGTCCATAATAGGAACTGCGGGTCCAGGCCCAACTGCGAGTCCCAGGCGGCATGTCAAGCCACGTGATATCCTGATCCGCTGGGCTACTCATTGAAACAAGATAAGACCCACCAAAACGTGCGGAGACAAACTTGCTTATCTGAATTGGAACTTCTCCAGTCAGGTTTATCCCTCTCAAGTCATAGATGAAGTATGAAGAAACGCATGTTCCGGGAAGCACCAACCCATTGTAGCCTGCGCGCACCCCATTAACCCTACCCATATACCCCAATGAAACGTTAATCTGTTCCGCTCGCGAACCGATCACTGAGGCGTTGAATAGAGAAGACGGAGTAGTTGAGCCTGAGCTATTCCACCAGGGTTGAACAGCATTAGATTGCCCGATGGCAGTCTTCACGTATAAAAAATTCTGAAACACGAGGGACAATGCAAAAAAAACAAAAAAGATGTTGAGCGAGCGCCTAGTCATAGATCTCAACCTCGTAATTGGCTTGTTTACTCTCTATCCTGGATTAACCGGATAGGACGATGAATTCGATGTGTCCAATTCAGGGGGACCCGTGCTGTTAACCCTTCTTGCGAAATCTGTATCACTTTGTGGAGACGCATCTCGATTCTATTCATTTTGGAGCCTGAACGTCAATTTTATTTCTCTGTTTAACGCGTGGAAAGTTCAAATTAGTTAATGCCGGCGGATCATTATGTATTACTCTGGTTATTAAATTACGAGTGGACAATCTCTGATTATCTTATTATAATTACAGCGATTCACAGTCATTGGTTACATGACCTCTTGACATGTGATCGAACTCGCCCATTTGCCGCCAATTGGGTTCACTACTGGGACTTGGCTGATTCACTTCTGGACACGGGTATTCGGAAACCAAGCAATAATGGAAGTATTCCTCTACTTTTTAAAAAGGATAATAGCCTGGCCTTTCTTTCCGATTGGGTTAACTCTCATGCCTCTTCTTTCAGGCATAGCCTTGCTCCTTATCGGAAGAACAAAAGTCGGAACGTTATTGGTATCTTCGGCCAGCGTGATTTTTGTCGTGTTTTCTCTGGGGTGGACCGGCCTGTCTTTGGTCAAACCCTTGGAGGATCGGGCAGGCTCGCATGCGGATCCGGAAAAATTAAGGCAGATCGGAGTAAGAAACATAGTTGTCCTAAGCAAGTCGCGGATTGTTCCCGCTTTGACACCAGCGGACAGATGGTTCCGTACGTTGCCGGGAATAATGGAGGGCATCAGGTTATGGAGCGCAATACCCGAAGCGAAACTTATTCTATCGGGATCCGCTCTCAGTTCCGCTGAAGCCATGGCTGAGTTACCGACGCAACTTGGGATCCCTAAAGAAGCTTTGATTCTAGAAACCAGAGCTTATAATACCGCTGACGAGGCTAGGTTGATCGCTCCGGTTCTTGGATCGGAGCCGTTTGCGTTGGTTTCTTCTGCAGTGCACCTACCAAGAGCAATGTTTATCTTCAAAGCTCAAGGAACCAATCCCATATCATGCCCATGCGATTTTATAACTAAAGGCTGGCCACCAATATATCTGCTGCTTGTTCCATGCGTTGGAGGTCTGAACAATTCAGAAACAGCGTTACATGAATACTACAGTCTTTTTTTCTACTGGGCGAAAGCCGTCTTTCTAAATTTAGGTGGGCGCTAAAGTCGGCCTATGCGCTGGATATGCAAGTTTTATATTGGGTCTGATGAGATTAAACTAGTAAATCTAACTATTACAGCATGATATCTCCCATCAGTTTGTCCCTGCCCGACATCATTTCCGGAGTAGTTTCCTCAGCTTAAGCGTCCAAGAACTTGACATTACTCTCCTAAACGGTTACAAGGCTCATTCTGTGCCTATGTCAATTACATTCAGGCGCTAATTTTGCGAAAACATTCGCCTAGAAAGGAAAAATCTTTCGTGCGAAAAATCACAAAATCAGGATTGGAGTCTTATGCGAGCATTAAAAGTGTTTATCCTTCTAATTATGCCTACAATTTGTTTTGCGGCAAGCCATCAAGAGTATTTTGATACATACTTAAAAAATCTCACAGCAAAATTGAATTCATCTGAATATCCGGGGCCTCTGAGCGAGCAGGTGGCGAGAGTGGCTCTAGCGAGGCAATCCCTTGAGGACGGACTTGGAAGAAAGTCCGATGTCAGTATCGCGGGCATATCAACCGGCGGTTTTAACAAGGAAATTGTCGACGAAACCATCGAAGACAGTGGTTTGTCGGTAGGTTACGCCTTCGACTCCGATGGCGGAAGATTCTACGTTTTTAAAGGATGTCAGGCCAATATCTATTCCGCTATTTGTATAAGTCGATTGTTCAACATTTATGTTGACAGGTTTCTGACAAGAGACAAAAAATCCTGGTTCCAGGCAAAACAGGTTTCCAGAGCCATATTGCAGTCTCCTGACTCTTTTGAACTTAATCATCTATTTTATATGAAGCTGGCGCCGGACAAAATCATCGAGAGGGCAAATCGTCTTTTTGGTCCTAAGTACAATTCTGTCATTAGGATTGCGAACGGCTACCAGACCGATACCGATGGGCTGAACTAAGCACATCGATTCATAATTAGTCCGGCATCCCGAATCAACCCAATAGTTAGATGCCCCTCGAAAGAACTGGGGGCATCTAACTGACATTCATTGATGGGTCACATCTCCATTTCCAGTATTATCTCGTCCATGTGAATAATGGCTTTTCTCACAGAGTCCACAAACCTCTGCTGAATTTGATTCTTTTTCAATAAATCGGCCAGGAAATCTACCCGTTGTTGAGTCCTCTGCTGCAGCAGCTTGTAGTAATTGAGATCAACGGATGGTCTATATTTCTCATCATAGTCAGGGTCTAAAAAATCCAGACTGTGACGAGCGGGAACTGTTAGGCCTGGAAAGATAGGCCAGTCTTCCATCCGCATTTTTCCTCTGACCATGTGAACCACTAGAGGCAAACTCAGTTCCTTTGGGATATCAACGTCCTTACCATCCCGACAGTAAAACTTGTTCGTATTAAGAATAACTGCTATTGCGCCTCTCCTATAAAGAGCCTCAAAACGCTCACAATCCAATAACAATGAATAAACTCTGAATGGATTCGCAAATGGTTCAAAAACAAGCCTGTTCATTTCCGATTCAGGGACATTTTCAGCGGAGGTCCTCATAGTAGCTAAAGAAGCCCCCATTGCCACAGCTAATCTGGTATCCGATATGAAGCTCACTGGAGGCAAGGTGGTGTCTTTCATCAGGTAACAGACGAAATCAGGCACTGGACCCGTGTCCGCCAGATTGAGCAGCCATTCCCGACTCTTGATAGCCCTGCCGTTCCGGTTCCTGATGTCCGAGGGGAATATGACCTTGGATCCGTTGGTGTCCTCAGTAACCATCTGGTTCATACCCGACATCCAATAGTTTATATCCTCTGAGTACGCGAGGGTTCCGTCAGTCTTATCGAAGAGGTTTGGTTCAAGCACAATGCTCTTGTTGTTGATCAAGTCAATGTTGAATGCGTCATCATGTATGACAATAACCTTCTCTCCGGCTTCAGTATCTATGGCCCCTTCGTGAAATGCAGAGTTTGTAAGCGACGACTTTCCTGAACCTGACAGTCCAAACACCGCCATTGAGGTGTTTTTTTCCTGAAGATGGAACTCCTTGATCCCTGCGTGACAAGCGACCATACCCTGACGAACACCTATCGTCCAACCGAATGTGAGCAGATTTTTCTTCATCTCACCAAAATATCTCAAACCTAACACGGCCACACAATTTTGAGCGGGGTCTATAATCACCAGTCCAACAGGATAGTCTGGATGACGCCAGTCCGGGTCAGCTATCATGTAGACATCCGTCTCCTCTCCCAAAGGAGTAGATTGCGCATAAATCGATTTTATCTCTTCTGTTTCGTGTTGGAAATTCAAACAGACATTTAATGCGTTCATGGCGTGGCGTTCGGTGGTAAGAAAGTGGGATCTGATCATGAAAACAGGATCCAGCCCCATGTAGACTGTAGTATGAATAAGAGGCTTTGACCCCATGTCATAGACGGCTTCCCGAAGCACCGCCTCATATTTGGCATGGTTTTCCTCCATTTGGGTGGACATTACGCGAGCGCGCGCTGTTCGTCCGAGTATCGCCCCATCATTTACTACCAGGACTTTGGCGTCTTCAGGTAAGCCCATTTCTTTGGCCCTAAAAATGGGATGGCAGGTTTCAATAGCGCCAGGTTGTTTCCGAGCTAATTCATAACATTCGCTCAGTCCAACTTTCCTTACGTTGTTCCCACAAAAAACTGTCCTTATTATCGCCAGGAATGAACTAACTTTCTGTGGATTGAGCACATTTGTAGTCGACATATAACCTCCTGCTGTCAAATCTAGACAGCGACTGTTGAAGCGTCGGGAGAGAAGAAGTCAGTAATCAAGCGTCTCTCCAGCTTTATTTTCTACATCACCTGTGATGCGACCTTATGTCGTCCTCGGGGATTTCAAAAGCGAGGTATTGTTAAGACAATTCTGTCAAGATCCTGTGCCCGACGGAATTCGTCAGAATCAATTCTCGAAACGAGGTTTATATAAAAAACTAGCAAGTTACAAGTTCTTCACTATATTATTGTGTCACTTGGTCAATAAGGCAACGTTTATTGCCTTTTCGTCAGAAAAATATTACGAATAAAAAGTATTAAATGGTCAAGTTATGCCATCGACCCGATCCGGACATATGTAGTTCCACGCTCCAACAAATGTCTAATCAGAGTAAACGTATCAGTGCGAACCAGAAAATAACAGTATTGACCCAGGTGGCCTTATATATATTGGTGGCCATAATTGCAGGCAGTTGCGTTCCAGCCATGCTCAAGAGCGCCAAAACTACTAATGACAATACCGCTCTGACAAAATCTGAATCAACCTTGATTAAACCTAGATTGGCGCAACAACCGAACGACCTTGAACCTGTGAACAACGCAAAGAGTCAATCTACTGAGGAGACATCACGCAAAACATCGGAACCTGTCGAAGAACGGCCATTGAGCGCTCCTGAGCCAGAAAATAAAGACCTAATTAATGGATTACCTAGAGGCGGTTCTGGCAAGGCGATTTCAGACAAAGAGAAGGCTCCCAAGAGGCTGATTGGAGCTGAAAAGGGCAAGGTCCCTCCCGAATCTGAACAAAAAAAGGGGCCTGGACCCGGCGATGTAAAAACAAAGGACAATGACGACGAAGAATGGATGAAATCGGAAGGAAAACCGCCATCCTTTAAGAAGCATGATCATTCGAAGTATATTGACCACATAAGAAGCAAGGCTATAGACGCCCTGAACAGGGAACAGGACTGTTCCTATTCAATGCTTTGCAATGATTCTACAACAGATGAATGGTCTCTCACCTTATATTTCAGACAAGAAAAGAGTTTCAAATACAAATCTTTTGTATGGGATCCTATTGACGACAGATGGGAACAACAGTATGAATCGGAACGGAAGCCGTTCAGTGTGTGGAAAAATCACATGAGCTTCGCGACATCCGGCAAGAAATGCCATGTGCTTAAAGGTGGCAATCGAAACTGATTTGGCGGGTCAGTCCTGAAAATGGATTCGACATTTCTTTTCAATCATTGGAACGAATTCCAGGAGATGAAAGATGGCAAGAAAATGGATGGCTGTAAGATCTTGGTCGGCAATGCAACCCATTTCCCCAGTGTCGATTTGCTTCATCATTGCGCTAAATATTCTAACGATTGGGGCTACAAATTCATGTGGCCAGGGTTCGTTTCAGCAGACACGCGAACAATGTGACGAATGCTGTAAGAAGTCAACCAACGACGCATACTACCAAGAACAGTGCAGGTTAAAATGTTTCAGGAATCACGATTATTGCGTCGGTTCCGCTTCCTCTCACACTGAACCTGCCCCGCCTCCGAAGACTGACACCGGAGACGAACAAAAAAAGACTCCGGAACGTTCCAGACCTCAGGTTGAACAGCAAGTTCCTCTGCCGAAACCTCAGGTAGCTAATCGGCCAAAATTTGTATGGCCTAACCCTCTCAACCTCGCCCCTGGACGCGAAGGAGAGGCGGCTGCCCATATTCTGGCTATCAACGGAATCACTCCCCAGCACCCGAACTACTCTCAGGCGCTTGGGGCCATACAGGGCGTTTTAGTGAACTTCGTTAGAAACAATCCATCGGGTGGCTCATTACCGACGGCTCAATTGCAACAGATTATAAGTCAACTGAGATAACCAAACTGTTATTTACAAATTACCTGAGCCACAGTTGCATAAAGCTTTTCTAAGAATATGTTGGCTACTTTTGTCCTATTCAGGACTAGTAGTTGTCTGCGCAGCGGATCCTTCGCTGGTCCCAGATCCGGCGAAGCTTTACTATGCTTCTCCAACAAGCTTGTACAACGCGTGGTGGGGAAAACCTCCCCAGATAGGCGCCAAAGAAAAATGTTTTGACCCCGGCGCCTGTGCGAAATGCCACCCCAAAAATCTGGAAATGGACAAGGCACATGCGTTCTCGTGTATCACCTGCCATAAAGGCGACGAGAAGGCTCAGGAAAAACATGAGGCTCACGCAGGACTTGTTTCTGACCCAGGAGACCTTGATCAGGTTGCAAGCACATGTGGAAAGTGTCACCCTAAACACGCTAAAAATGTGAAAATCTCGAAAATGGCGCTCGCTCCAACAATGATTAATCATACAAGGTATGAGTTCGGCGCTCAAAGCTCTTCATCATTCTTGTTTGGCGTTAGGCCTGCAGCCGGACTTGACCAAATTCCAGATCCCAATTTGCTTGTATTGGACTCCCCGACGGTTGCGGAAAGAAGATCGGAAGTCGGGGAAAATGCTCAAGGTAATGGACTTATACTATCCGGTCTGGGTGATGATCTATTGAGAAGATCATGCCTGCGTTGCCACCTCTACACAAAGGGGTCGAGTCGCCCGGGAGAGCAGCGAGGAAAAGGCTGTTCGGCATGTCATTGCGCCTACTCCAATGAGGACAGCTTGCGCCCAACTGAGCACGGGATAGTAAAATCGCCGGGCGTAACGGCCTGCTTGAAATGTCACAACTCAAATCATGTAGGGTGTGATTACGTTGGGCTATTTGAAAAGGATTTTAATAGAGGCTTTAGATCTCCAATAATGGATGGCAAACAATCCCCTACCCTTTACGGCGCAGAACAGCATCGATTGACAGCGGATATTCATTTCAAGTCAGGGATGGTTTGTTCGGATTGCCATCCACCGGATCAGATTCATGGATCAGGAAAACCTCTTAGGGACAACGGGAACCGGCAAAAAATTTCATGCGAAAGTTGCCATGTTTATTCCAGTCATCCATCTCTTGTGAAAAACTCAAATGGACAAAGCGTTCTCAAACGGATGCCCGATAAAATCATACCTTCTTTTCGGACCGATATAATCCCTCACAGCATCGTTCGACACAGAGACTCTGTCAACTGTGCCACCTGCCACGCAGCGTGGTCGTTTCAGGATTATGGATATCACATTATGTTGGATGAGAGGGCAGAATACTGGATGTGGTCCATCAATGCCGCCCAAAATGATCCTCAAATTCAAGAACTTTTAGGAAAATTCGTTGGAGACTATGCAGAATTGATTCCTGAACGGGGAAGCCCCAAGCCCGCGATACCAGAGAAAGTCTGGACTCTTCCAAAGACCAGAGACTGGGTAAGCGGAGACTCCAGGTCCGGAGCCTGGTTTAAAGGGTTTACGATCAGGAGGTGGGAAAATCCACCGTTAGGTCTTGACTCCTCGGCCAAGGTCACGATTATGCGCCCCATGAATCAATTTGTGGTCTCATGGGTAAAACCTGATGGGACCGTGACGCTGGACAGCGTAGTTCCTATTACGGGCTCAGGCAAACCGGCATTGATAATGAATCCTTACTCTCCGCACACCATCCGGAAAAAAGGCCGGCAATGTCATGCATGTCATGGAAACCCGAAAAGCGTTGGGCTGGGATCTTCGCTCATTGGAATTGGGAAAACCGCTGTCACGCCTGTGCTCAGCCCGGAGAATCGCCTATCAGTTAAAAACGTTCGCTGGGACGCTCTTGTTGATAAAACTGGAAACCCGATCCAATCAAGCTCATATGAAGGGTCTGCTCCTTTGAGCCCGGACTTTTTCAAGCGACTTCTATTCCCGGGTTATCGTTTCAGGTCGATTTGGAGTCAGTATCTAGGAGGATGGGACTGAGCTTTGTTCATGCGCAATTAATTGTTGTGAGAACCAATACTGATCCCGGCGCAATAAACAGGCAAGTCCAAACTTGACATGTTCCGTTCCCAAGGTTTAATGTGAATTAACAAGTCATTTTTATCACAAGGTAATACCACCGGTCGGTAGAAAATGAAAATCACGATTGAACAAGTTGACTACGTCGCTATACTCGGCAGACTAGCTTTGTCCAAAGAAGAAAAACTGAAGTACATGGGGCAACTGGATGACATCCTGAAATATATGGATACTCTTTCCGCTGTCCCAACTGATGATGTCGAGCCCATGGCTGGTCCGGTAGAACTTTTCACGCCATTGAGGGAAGATGTTGTCAAACCGTCACTTCCGATTGAAAAGTCTTTATCCAACGCTCCTGCAACTGACGGTTCATCGTTTCTAGTACCGAAGATCATCGAATGACCAATCGATTGGTTCATGAATTCTCATGAGGGGAAGATAGGTGTCCAACCTTTACGAAAAAACCGCCACCGAACTTGCTGGCCTTTTGGCCTCCAAAAAAACGTCATCGGTTGAAATAACCAAGTCAGTTTTGGATAGAATCGATGCTGTTGAATCGGAAATTCATTCGTACGTTAGTATTTACCCCGATCTAGCCTTAGCCATGGCCGAGCAAGCGGATCGTCGCATTCAGGAACGGAGAGGACATTCCCTGACCGGAATCCCTATCGCAATCAAAGACAATATGTGTTTGCAGGATAAGAAAACGACGTGCGGATCACGGATTCTATCGAACTTCAGTCCTCCATATGATGCCACAGTCGTCAAATCTATTAAGGATGAGGGCATGGTGATTCTGGGGAGCGCTAACATGGACGAATTCGCTATGGGCTCCTCGACTGAAACTTCCTGTTGGGGACCAACCAAGAATCCCTGGGATACAGATAAGATTCCGGGAGGATCGAGCGGGGGTTCAGCGGCGGCAGTCGCTTGCGGTCAGGCTACCGTGGCGCTCGGTTCGGACACGGGTGGATCGATTCGTCTGCCTGCGGCGTTTTGCGGAGTTACGGGCATCAAACCCACCTATGGCGCAGTTTCACGCTTTGGATTGGTCGCATACGCATCGAGTCTTGATCAAATTGGCCCATTTGGCCGAGATATTTCTGACATAGCCCTGCTTTTGAACCTTTTGTGCCGCCATGATCCGATGGATTCGACTTCTGTCCCTATGACACATCCCGATTTTACCTCTTTTCTGAACAAGGATGTCGCTGGTTTGACATTGGGCGTTCCGGTCGAATTTTTCGATAAGCTTGGAAACCAGGATGTTGAAAAAAGTTTACGGTCCGCAAGAGACGTTCTTGAAAAGCTCGGGGTTAAATTTGTCGACATGTCTTTGCCTTCGTTAAATTATGGAATCGCGGCCTATTACGTTATCGCTCCTTCGGAGGCGTCTTCCAATCTGGCTAGATATGACGGTGTCAAGTATGGTCATCGGTCCAAGGATTTCGAGAGTATGATAGACATGTATTGCAAAACCAGGGCTGAGGGGTTTGGTCCGGAAGTAAAGCGTCGGATAATGTTGGGGACTTATGCTCTGTCATCGGGATATTACGACGCCTATTACTTAAAAGCCGCCAAGATAAGAACTCTCATTACGAAAGACTTCAAACGGGCGTTTGAATCATGTGACGCAATCTTTGCTCCCGTAGCCCCTGCTCCGGCCTTTAACATCGGGGAGAAAATGGATGATCCAATAGAAATGTATTTGACCGATGTTTTTACTATTCCAGTAAACATGGCCGGACTCCCGGGTATATCCTGCCCCGCCGGCTTTTCAGGCACAGGCCTGCCCATAGGGATGCAACTTATCGCCCCACATTTTGGGGAATCCAAACTTGTACAATTAGTCGCAGCCTTTCAGAAAGAAACAGATTTTCACCTGAGACGTCCCACCATATAGGAAGCGAATCATGGAATTCGAAACAGTAATCGGTTTGGAAATACACGCTCAACTTCTCACCGACTCAAAGGCTTTTTGCTCTTGCACAACTAAATTTGGGAATGAACCGAACTCAAACACATGCCCCATTTGTCTGGGCATGCCGGGCTCACTTCCGGTCCTGAATCGAAAAGCCCTTGAATACACGGTTCTGATGGCTCTTGCTTGTAACTGTCGGATAAATGAAATTAGTCGGTTTGCCAGAAAAAACTACTATTATCCGGATCTGCCTAAAAACTACCAAATATCTCAATATGAACTGCCTGTGGCCGAATATGGGTGGATCGAAGTGGACACAACCGAGGGCACAAGGAAAATAGGAATTACCCGTATACATATGGAGGAGGACGCTGGTAAACTTATCCATGACGAAAGGAAGCCTGTTTCCTATGTAGATTTGAATAGAACAGGGGTTCCACTCATAGAGATAGTCTCGGAACCAGACATGCGTACACCAGAAGAGGCTTCGGCTTATCTGAGGACCTTACATTCGATCCTCGTTTACCTTGGAATCTGTGACGGCAATATGGAAGAAGGCAGCTTCAGGTGTGACGCAAATGTGTCTATTAGACCCTTTGGACAGACTGCGCTTGGAACGAAAACAGAATTGAAAAACATGAACTCATTCAAGAATGTCCAAAAAGGGCTTCAATACGAAATAGAGAGACATACTGAAGTTTTGGGAAATGGCGGCGCAATAGTCCAAGAAACGCGGCTGTTCGACCCGTCAACCGGGTCTACGGTTTCAATGAGAAGCAAAGAACAAGCCCACGACTACCGTTATTTTCCGGATCCGGATCTCCTTCCACTGAGGGTCGAGCCAGAGCTTGTTGAGAAGATGAGGGCTTCTTTGCCTGAACTCCCTCGGGAAAAGAAAGATAGATTTGTGATGGATTTTGGGATACCGGAGTATGATGCAGGAGTATTAACTTCGGAACGTTCACTAGCTCAGTATTTTGAAAACACCGTCACCATTTTCCCAAATCCCAAATCTGTCAGCAACTGGATGATGACCGAGTTTATGAGGGTATTGAAGGGACAGGATTCATCAGTAGCCTCAGCCCCTGTCCAGCCAAAAGATCTTGCGGATCTTCTCAAGATGATCGAGGACGGCACGATATCAGGAAAAATTGGAAAAACGGTCTTTGAGGAGATGTGGATTTCGGGCAAGAGTCCTGCTCAAATAGTCAAAGATAAAGGACTGATTCAGGTTTCAGATGTTTCAGAGTTGTCAGGAATCATCGTTAAAATATTAAAGGATAACCCTACAGAGGTGTCTCGCTTTTTGGAAGGCAAGACCCAGTTAATGGGATTTTTTGTGGGGCAGACCATGAAAGCCACGCGTGGTAAGGCGAACCCACAATTGGTCAATGGGATCCTCACATCTGAGCTTGAAAAGTTGCGTGACTCCCCTAAGTAGCAATTCGAAAGGTCAAAAGAACGCTTCATTTCAGCGTGATTTCTTCTCGTCTTTTTTCATTTGTTTGGTTGGAGGCTTCATCCTGACCGGCTTTTGATTCATATCTTTGACCTGAGGCTGAACTTTTGGCTCTGCCTCTGGGCCGCCCATTTTTTCCAACTGGTTATCGAGAGCCTTCCACGAAGCCGCAAATTCTCCCGCTTGCTGTTGCAAACCACTGAGGGCCTCCTTGGCTTCAAGGAATAGCTGTAAGGATTTGAGTTCTTCGGTCAGATCTATTTTCCATGGGGACTTGGAGTCTGTGCGGGTTAATCGTATGAGACGTGAAGCTCCTTTTAATGTCCTGACCTGCAAGATGGCCAGTCCTTCATCCGTTTTCACCAAGACAGGAGGAGAGACGGGGTCCAGAATATTTAAGAGAGCCAGTTTTTCAGGGGGTTGCCCCAACTTGTATCGTTGGTCTATTTGTTTCACAAGTTCGAGAGAGGCGGGGGAAAGAAGATTTCTCGCATCCTGAACTTTTTCGGTGTTCATTCTTTCCCTGTAAAGCATAAAAACTTCTTCAGGTTTCACAGGCGCAACGTCACAACTAGCGAGCAAAAGGCAGCAGACCACATCGAGGAAGAAAATGATTGTGAAGCTCCGAATTGTTGGCTTCAATGGCGAAGACAAGCGAAGTGGGCAATAGTTCAATTTCATGTCTCTTTTGCTACTCTGCTATGGCTCTGAGCAATTGGAAACCAAAGCCTGAACACGCTTCCGTTGACCGGGGAACCGTCCAATTCTATAGATCCTCTGTGCAGTGCCATTATTTCTCTACAGATCGAAAGCCCCAACCCAGAACCAATCTCTCCATCGGTTCCTTTTTCTCGACCACGATGAAAGGGCGCAAAGAGTTTGGGCCTTTCTTGAACGCTGACACCTACGCCATTGTCCTCAACAACCGCTTCAACCCCATTTACGCTTTCTCTCAGGGATTTTCTAGTCGTTACCTTTATCATACCCCCTCGTTCAGTGAACTTGATGCCATTACTCAACAAATTATTCATTACCCGGGTCACCTGGCCAATATCGCCCGAGATTTTTGGTAGATCACGAGCCAGTTCAGACTGAACACTAATATTCTTCGCTACCGCTAATGTGTTCATTGTCTGAATACTCTGGTTCACCGCCAAGTTGAGATCTGTTGGGAACAGCCTGAGTTCAGCGACCCGCGATTCCAACCGAAGCAGTTCCAGGAGTGAATTAATGAAAGTCAATTGCGTCTTGGCTGACTTGAACATCCTGTCCACATTGTCACACAGTGACTGGGGAATGTCGCTTTTCCGGAGCAATTCCATGGTACCAAGTAGAGCCTGAAAAGGGGCGCGAACATCGTGAGTAAGCACTGAAAGCAGTTGGGTCTGTCTTTTGTTTATCTCTTCAGCCTGTTTACGCAACCTGTTACGTTCGACAAGGCTATTGATCATAAGGACAATTTTCCGAGGATCAGTGTTAAGCAGTTCTCGTTTCTGAAGATACCCGTCTGCCCCAGCTTCAAAAGCCTGGTTCCAAGCGTCGAGAGTTTCCATAGAAGAGCTAATGACAATCGTACTGTGAGGGTTGGCCTTCTTAATTTCTCGGCATATTTCAACACCATTTCCGTCCGGAAACATGATGTCCAATAATATGATGTCATAACCCTTTGATGCGGCTTCTCTGGCCGTCTTGGCTGTTGAAGCTTCCTCTATGGAGAAAGAATCTCCTAACATCAGCCCTACCCTCTGCCTGATCAGATCTTCGTCATCGGCTAGCAAGAGCGAGAGTCTGGCCATAGGTCAATTCTCCAACATTCTGGGAAGCGTCAAGGTAAAACAGGCCCCATTCCCTAGAGAGCTTCTAACTTCCAGACGCCCACCGTGCGCCTTAGCTATTTTTCTCGCAAGATAAAGTCCACGACCGCTACCGCCGGTAGTAAAGCCTAGTTGAAATATTTTGCCCAGATGCGCCGGAGGTATTCCTGGGCCATCGTCCTCCACCGTACAAATCGCATCTTTCAATGACATGTCCAGGCGAATCTCAACTTTACCGCCGTGGTCACAAAACTTTACAGCGTTTCTGATCAGGTTATCTACCGCTCTTTTTAGAAATCTTTCCTCACCCGACACAAATATTCCATGCTCCTCGAGATGATTGGACTGTATGCTGACTCCTTTGCTGGTTGCAGCCTCCGCATAATTTGAGACACATTTATCCACTAGAAGATTCAGGTTGACACATAATGGTCTGACTTGAAATGAATCGGAATGCAACCTGATAAAATCGATCCTCTCTTCCAGCATGTGAAAAAGTTCCAAACGCTTGTTTTCTATCTGGTCCAGAATCTTAACCGATTCGTTGATTGATCCTTCAAGCGCAAGTCGTTTTGCGCTGTCAATACCTATCCCTATCACATCAATCGCAGCGGAAAGCTCGTGTCGGTATAGTTTACCAATCTCCTTATTTATAAGGTTCTGATCGGTAGTGTTCCTGATGAGTATCACCTGCGGTCCAAGTTCCACATCAAAATGCTTTCCTCGCGATTCCAGAGAAATCCTGTCTCCAAAGATCTGAGCAGACACTCCTTTGTCAAATCCTGACTTTCTAATATTAGTTATAACTTTTTCCTTTGAATACTTACGAACTGCGTCTTCAAATGAAATTGATCCGAAAAGAGTCATGCGTAGCCAGTTTTCAGTCTGAAGCGTTCGTTCAGCCGCCGGATTCATGTAATAGAGAGACTTGGGTTGATCTATGCATATGATACCATCAGGGGACATTTCAAGGCCCTGTCTGTCCAATTCTGTCGTCTTAACCCGGCGCTCTCTTTCTTCTTTAATCTTTGCGGTTTTGGATTTCTGGATTGATTCTTTTGCTAGTGGATAAGTTTCATACAGGAATCTTTTGGCCATTCCCCGTTTGGACAAGTCCGAGGTTAATATGTAGCCGCCACCCGACCTATCAATGATTCCTGATCCCCCTAGCATTCGGAAATAATTCCGATCCGCCGGAGTTAGCCACAATTGTGAGTAATCCGTGTCCGACAAAGGAACGTAGAATAGCCATGTGAGGTAAAGAACTCTGGTGAAAGACGAGAGTTCTCTCACCTCCAGAACAGACCTCACCAGTTGGTGAAAATCGTCTGCCCCACAAGTGGGCGCCCTTTTTCCAACAGTTCCTCTTCCAGGAATAGCTGTCCTCAAATTGTGCAAAACGTCAATCCTGGGATAACGCGTGCGGAGGGCTTTCAATAGATCCGGAGCTATTCCGTTGTTAAGAATTGTGATGAGGCACAGTCTGGAGAGTTCTTTCAACTCCTCTGGAGTGTCGGATCTGTTTTGAAAAGTTTCGATCAGAAACGGAACGGAATTGGAGGGATCAATGTGGCGCAGCAGTAAAATCTGCATAAAACTCATTTCCGTTGCTTCGAAATTCCTCAGGCACGGCTCATGGCTTCCTCTGAGGCTCCTGTACGCCCACAGGCAGGCCGGCGTAATGAAACCTCGTGAATAAATGGCCTTTCTCAGAGACATTCTCTGGACGGAATTGGCCCATCGGACTCCTGCCTGAATCGCGACATTCAAGGATGAACGTCCTCCGACTTCTATAATATTTAGAAGTTTCGAGAAAGCTTCATCTGAAAAATAGGGTGAATCAACACTCCAATAAAATAATTTATTGAACTTGGAGAACAGGCTTTCAATCTTTGTTCGCTTCTCAAGTTCTATTATAAATTGGTTTAACATGATAGACTAATTATTCGATATTACAAATTTTGTCAAGGAAACATGTGTCTGTTTGAGCCATCAAAAACAGCAAGGTCATGGGTAAAAATTTTAGCAAAATACTGGTACGTCGATTAAATTTTCACATGTTTCTCGCACTTGGCTGGATTAAGTTATATTTTAATATAGTGACGCTCTTTATGGTATTGTTAGCCCAACGAAGCGATGGGTGATTGGCTTGACCGTCCCTCTTTCAGGCATGCTTTGGTTGAAAATAGAAAAGGCAACTCCAGAATTAATACCTGATCAGTCGGCCGGAATATCTCGCCCTGTTGAGACTTTAATAATTTAGGAGGACAAAAGGGTGGACAAGCAAAAAACAGGATATGGTTTCGATACCTTGGCGATACACGCAGGTCAAACGCCGGACCCTTCGACTCTATCACGCGCAGTGCCGATTCACAGGACTTCCTCTTATGTATTTAAAGATACCCAGCATGCCGCCAATCTTTTTGGGCTTAAAGAACTGGGGAATATTTATACTAGGATCATGAACCCTACTACGGATGTGCTTGAAAATAGGATGGCGGCTCTCGAAGGGGGAGTCGGAGGCTTGGCTTTGGCTTCCGGGAGTGCAGCCGTCTTCTATTCAATCATCAATGTAATTGAGCAGGGATATGAGCTATTAGCCTCAAGACATCTGTATGGAGGGACCTTCACCCTGTTTCAGGACATTTTGCCGCAATTCGGAATCAAGACTCGCTTTGTAGATTGTGGTGACGCTGAAGCCTTTGCCAACTCTGTAAATTCCAAGACAAGGGCGATTTTCATTGAAACCATTGGGAACCCTGAGTTATGTGTGCCGGATTTTTTGGAAATCAGTCAGGTCGCGAAAAAGGCTCATGTGCCCTTAATTGTAGACTCAACTTTTACAACCCCCTACATTTTCAGACCTATTGAATTTGGAGCGGACATAGTTGTGCATTCTTTGACCAAATGGATTGGTGGGCATGGGACTGCTATAGGCGGAGTTGTTGTGGATTCCGGAACATTTGACTGGACCGACAAGAAATTCAGGTTATTCAATGATCCCGAACCGTCCTACCATGGGTTAAGATTTGCCCATGATTTGGGGCCTATGAGTAATATGGCCTATATTTTAAGAATGAGGCTGGTTCCATTGAGAAATATGGGCGCATGCATAAGCCCGGACAACTCCTGGATCTTTCTCCAAGGATTGGAAACATTGTCTCTCAGGATGGAGCGCCATTGCGCCAACTCTATCGCTGTGGCTCGGCATCTGGAAAAGCATCAGGGAGTAGAATGGGTTAAATACCCAGGGCTGGAATCCGAACCGTCCTACCCCAAGGTTCTGAAATATTTCAGAAATGGCTGCGGGGGCAGTGTCGTGGTTTTTGGGATTAAGGGAAAGACGGAAGCTGCCAAGAAGTTCATGGGTGGTCTAAAGTTGTTTTCCCATCTTGCCAACGTGGGAGACGCCAAGAGTCTCGTGATTCATCCAGCCAGCACAACTCATTCTCAGCTTTCTAATGAACAACGCCTTCTGGCTGGGATCCCGGATGAAATGATAAGGCTTTCCGTAGGTATCGAAGACATTGAAGACATTCTCGAGGACCTTGATAATGCTTTGGCTTCTGTTTGAAATTAATTTTCGTTCAATCATTCGCGACGGATTTAGATGACTTCCCAACAACACAAAAACAGACCCAGCTTGCCGAGAAAGCCAATTTTCAAACTCGGACCGAAAAAGGTTTTCTCTCATGCTCAAAAAGAGATTTTTCAGCCTCGAATTCATATAGACGCCAAGTCCTTACTGTTAAAAATGGGACGCCCTGAACCGGCCCCATTTACTCCTGATCCCTTTCAAAAAATGGCGCTTGAAAACATACTCGTAAGAGATGTCTTGGTCAGCGCTCCCACAGGTTCGGGAAAAACCTGGATTGCCCTCGAGGCGACGAGGGATTATTTGTCCAGAGGATTAAAAGTTTGGTACGCTACCCCATTGAAGGCTCTGTCAAACTCCAAATTGGAGGAATTTGGGGCCTCTTTTGGAATCGAAAACGTAGGAATTCTAACTGGAGACCGCAAAGAAAATCCTAATGCTCCTGTCATCGTGGGGACTACCGAGATTCTCAGGAATCAACTTTACGATTCAATGGAAACAGGACTGGACATCGGAGTTGATCTCGTAATACTCGATGAGGCCCATTATTTAGGTGACCCGGACAGAGGCGTCGTCTGGGAGGAAGTTCTAATATATCTTCCATCACGGGTCAGGATTCTCCTTTTGTCGGCAACCATATCCAATGCGTCGGAAGTGGCGGGATGGTTGCAGGAGATCAGAAAATCTCCTTGTAAGGTCATTCTGACGTTAGAACGACCGGTGCCCCTCGACGCTCTGTTTCTTGCTCCCTCAGGTGAACTGACTCCGTTCTTGAAGGGACGACGTCTTTTTCCTCAAGTGGCCACGTTGGCCAAAAGCCTGAAAAAGGCCAGGAGATCGCCGAATCAGGAACCGCCGGATTTCAACAGAATTCTAACAGTCCTCAGGGAATTCGATCTCTTGCCTGCGATCATATTCATGAAATCAAGATTGGACTGTGACAAGGCCCTAGCTTCATTGCCTCCATGTCCATTCAAGCCATCTGAGGACGGCTTTGATAAGGAACTCGAAAGCTATCTGGCCTCAAATCCAGATCTTCAAACGCAGAGGCATATAGGTAGATTGCTTATGTGCCGCGTAGGAGTTCACCACGCCGGCCATTTACCGGCATGGCGGCTGTTGGTTGAGAACATGATGCTGGCAGGAAGGTTGGAAGCGATATTTTCTACCTCTACAGTAGCTGCGGGAGTCAATTTTCCCGCTAGGACCGTAGTCATACTGCAGACTGACCGTTTCGACGGACGATCATTTGTGGACATGACAGCTACTGAGTTTCATCAAATGACTGGCAGGGCTGGACGACGCGGAAAGGACAAAGCCGGCTTTACGGTCATGGTTCCCGGGAAATTCTTTGACATCTCTCTTGCCCAAGAGCTTCTGCTGTCAAATCCAGAGCCTTTACGATCCCGAATAGGGGTCAATTTCTCTATGGTTCTAAATCTCTTACTTTCTCACGATCCTGCAGCGGCAATCAGGCTGCTTGAATTTTCTTTCGCCTCATATTCATTGAATCCAAACAGGGCAAAAAAAGTTAAGTCTAAACTAACTGAGGCCTTTAACAATCACACGGGGTTACTGCATGACCTCGGTTATCTCGACGAAGAGGGCGCTCCTACTCCTGATGGAAAATGGGCGGCGAAATTGAGGCTGGATCAACCGCTGTTGATTGCCGAACTTATCAGGAATGGTGATTTTTCAGACTTGGATCCCGTTAGCCTTGCATCATTAATCGCTCCATTTGTCGTGGACAAAGACAGAGAAATTCAAATCAGTCGGGATTTGTGGAAAGACACTCGTCGACTGTGGAAAAAATTCCGAGCGATGATACAGAGGCTTAAACCGCTCGTCAATTATATGATAGACAGGGGATTTGATTTCCCTACAATCACATTTTGGCCTTGCGCAGCCACCTGCCTGTGGGCAGGACAGGCCCCGTGGGAAGAACTGACGGAGAGTCTCTCCGCTGATGAAGGTGATCTTGCAATGATGTTATTGAGGACAGCGGACCATTTGAGACAACTTGCTCAACTGGAAGATGAGCAGCCCCAGTTGGCTGATGCGGCCAAGGAGGCCATTGCCTTGATTATGCGGGCCCCCATCATCTAATAGTATTCGTTGGTAGTTCTTTTTTCCCGGCGCCTGAGTAATCTGGGGATCGGATCACCCTGAAAAAAGTTCCCTTGTTCATGAATGATACCTCCGGGCTCATAGCCATTATTGGTCCTATCGCGTAGTCATCAGTTACGAGGTTAAAATAACGATCGCTCAAAAAATTTACTTCCTCTTCGGGCTCAGATCCTCTGGACCCTGACTCAACCCAGCATGCTCCTTCATTCTTAAACAACTTCTCTCCGATTCTCTTGAATCCCGGCTTAGTTACCTCCGAGATTACAAACGATGTTTTGTACTTCCAGAGCAGGTCAGAGAACGCCTTTTCATATTTAGGGGATGTATCGTAAATTAGTAAGCCGAATTCTTGACCAAGTTTGCTGATCTGTTCCTTGAGCGGCTGATTTTGTCCTCTCGTCCGTTCGACATCCAATAGGGACGCCATTCTACGCATGGCCCAAAGTGTGGGAACAAAGTTGTTGGATTTTTCCTGCTTCGGTGGTTCCAGCTTCTTGACCACATCAACAACCTTTCCAGCCACCTTGCCTTTAAGTGTCACGGAAAATTTGTTTCCTGGCGCCTTGACGTAGCGTCCGAAAATCGACAGACTGTCCAAACCGATCATATCCGGTATGGGGTCAGGCACAACTGACTCTGAACCTAAGTCTTTGAGATTTAGGGAAACATCCGTCACCTGCGGAGATATAATACTTGCAAGCCATTTCGATACGGTCGGCTCAAAGGCTTCTGATCCGGACACCTGTAATATTGAGCCTCCTGTAACTCTTGCGATTTGATCCAGCGTGGCCAGGTCAGGAGATGGACCCAGAGCGGCAACAAATACCCTAATCTTGAATTTGTTATAACGCCGGACCATATCTATCAAAGCCTCCGGGTTAGTTTTTCCTACGGTCGCTTTTCCATCGGTTACAAGCAAGATTGTTTTTTCTCGCTTCTTCGTTGTAAATGCGTGAAAAGCAGCCAACATTGTGTTGAAAAGGTCCGTCCCTCCATCTGACTTTGAAGCTTCAATGAAGTCTGCAGCGACTGAAATATTGTGATTTTGAGCAGGCGCTAATGATCCGAAGAGTTTTTTCTGTCTGGATGTAAATCTTATCACATCGAACCGGTCCCCGGGCCGTAATTTCTCAATCAGAAGAAGGAGCGCCTTCTTTGCTTCCGCCATATATTTTGAGTTCATACTGCTAGAGCAGTCAAGCAACATTACTATGTCGTTTAAGGATGGTGAGCCGGTTTGTTTTGTGAAAGGAGGTTCTATAAGGGCCATAAAATAGCCCGCTTTCTCTGAAATTTTATTAAAAAATAACCTTAAATTTAAATCAAGTCCTGAAAATGTTGTAAGGAGTCTAAAATCTTCAGGTTCTCTAATTCCTTTTTCTTGACATACAACGAGTCTTCGACCTACAGCCTCATTTTCGATTCTCAAATGGTTAGATGGGGAGATTGAGGTTCGAACTGAACCGGACATTTTGAATCTGACCATAACTTCGTAGTCCCCAATCGGAGCCAAGGCATAACGCTCACCTGACATGGGGATCTTGATGTCCAAAACGTCGTTATCGAGGTGCAGAGGAACCGTGTAGACAATTCTGAACGATTTGCTTTCTCTTATTTTAAGTTTGATTCTTGGACATACGACGGTCTGATATCCAACAAGAGCAAGTGGAGCGGGATCTTCCGTATCCAGGACAATCTTCCTCAGAAGCGGAAAAAGTTCAGTGGGATTGAGAACATCAAAGGCTACTTTAGTTCCGTTTACGAGAACTTCCGAAATGCGATGTGGTTCTGGAAACATCATGGGGCATAAAAAAATCCCATCCACATCGTAATCATTATCGTTTACGAAAACCTGGTCAATTTTGACTTCAACTGACGACTCAGATACCGTGACCATAGTCTTGGAGATGAGGCAGGTCGGTCTGGCTACTGGCACTGATTCTTCATCAACTTTAGGAGGATAAGTGTAGAGCGTTCCCCCGGCAAAACAGATCTCATGACAACAGTTGAAGACTATGGCAGTCCAGAGAATCATTAGCCATACCTTCACCTCGTGATGACCGCAAAGCCTTGAATGAACTGCGAAATTCGGGGGTAAAAAAAGGCCACGCATTTCATAATTTATTCTGATGTTTGAGCCAATTCTCTGTCCCAATAAGAGTTTGCCGTCCGGATTAATTCTTCTGATGAGCAAATGTCTTTGGAAGCGTCTTCACTTGTCTTTGTTGAGACAGAACCGTTGGTGAGCAGTTCAAATCCCGCCAACCTGACGGCATCCAGAACAGCCTTTACTTTCTCAGGATATTTTTTTGTGAAAAGGACAGAAAAAATCGCCGGTCTCAATAGAGCGCCACCAAATTCCGAATGAAAGTTTTCGCAAATCCTTTCAAAATGAAGAACCAAGGGATCAAAATTCCTTAGTCCGGGGAATCCACATACACTTATAAGGAACATTTTTTTCGGGAACTTCCAGCGAAGAGAATGGCTAACTCTCGCGCCATCTGTAACAAAATGAGGATCCATAAAGGTTACTAAACGGTCGATGAATTTCTTGGCCAGAGCAGGCATTCCATCAATGTATACCGGCGTAGCCAAAACCAGCATATCTGCAGCCTTGACACGTTCAGACAAAAGCCTCATTTCGTCGTCATGTATGCATTTCCCCGGAGTTTTCGCATAGCAGGAAAAACACCCGATGCAAGGAGTGATTTTCTTCCTTGCCAAATTAGCAATGTCTACCGATGCGCCGCCTTCTTTCGCTCCAATAAGAAATGGCGTTAGAATGATTTGTGTATTCCCTGATTCCATCCTCGGTGATGCGTTGACTACCAGAATCTTCATTAGGACTCCTGCTGAAATTCGTTTTCATTGTTAGAGTAAGGGCTATTGAGCTGCCCTCGATTCACTGTAAGAATACATTTTTACAAAAAAAACTCATTTGGGCAATCAGTGTTCTTGAAGTCCTAGACATGAAGTCAATGAAATCTTAGCGTCATTATGCCGTCCCGGCCCTTTCACCATGGAGTAGTAAAGTAGCTATTGTTAAGGAATCGGAAATTCTGTAAAATCAAGAAGATTCACTGAGGAGAAAGCGTTCATGGCCGGCAAAAAATTCCTAAATCCCCTTATCAAGGTAATCATCTGTCTATTGGGACTTTTGATACTTGGTTATTTTATTCATGCTCCTTTAAGAGAAGTAATTTTTGGTGACGGGACTGCGGACAAGATACTAGTTGTCAGGGTCCTGGTCATGATGGGTTTTCTGTATCTATTGGCTCAAAGTATCAGGGAAATCATAAAGAGAGACGCCTCCTGAACGTTGGATTCAGAAGCGTTAATCGCTTTTGTTACGTCATTTCAGACATCACAACATTAAATAATAATCATCAGTTTCACTAATTAAAACAACTGGATAAGGACACACTCCCGCCAACCCCCCCTTGACTGGTTTTTTCCCTCCTGTTTTACTTTTTCAAAAGGGTCCGTCATGTCTCCATCATTTTTTTTCGTTTTTGTTATCTTCTTGGCGCACAAAATAGCCAGGAGAAAACCCAGTTTAATTCTTTAGATATCTCCCGAAGTTCCGTAATGAAATTCTGTCATGATTCAGAAAAGACGAACTCAGTCTCTTGAAACAGAGGGATTTTTCTCAACTAGAACAACACGATGATTAAGAAAGGAGAGCGGTAATGAGTATATCCCGCCGAGACTTCCTTGTGATGTCTGGCGCAGTTGGGGCAGGCTTGGCTCTTTCTTCTCTCGGAATCGACACAGGTCCTATAAAGGCTTATGCCGACGAGTTGAAGAAAGTCGACAAGCTAAAATCGTCCCAGCAGAGCACCACTATCTGTCCTTATTGCGCTGTGGGCTGCGGCCTGATTTGCAGCACGGACACAAAAGCCAAAAAAATAATTAACATAGAGGGAGACCCTGATCACCCAATCAATGAAGGAGCCTTGTGCGCCAAAGGCTCAGCCCTGTTTCAGACTACCGCGGACAATCCCAATCGACTTCAGAAAGTTCTTTATCGGGCCCCAGGTAGCGACAAATGGCAGGAAAAATCGTGGGAATGGGCCCTAAATGAGATCGCTAAACGTGTCAAAAACACCCGTGACGCAAATTTTATCGAAAAAAACGCCAAAGGAGAGACTGTTGATAGGGTAGAGGCCATCGCGCATATAGGAAGCGCAGCTCTCGATAATGAAGAACTTTGGCCCTTGCAGGCGATGATGAGAGCCCTTGGCCTGGTGTACATTGAACATCAGGCCCGTATATGACACAGCGCCACTGTACAGGCTCTGGCAGAGTCTTTCGGTCGCGGCGCAATGACAAATCACTGGATTGACCTCAGAAACAGTGACTGTATTCTTGTAATGGGCAGCAACGCTGCCGCCAACCACCCTATCTCGATGAAATGGGTGCAAAAAGCTAAAGACAATGGAGCGATCCTCATTTCAGTGGATCCCCGCTTCACTCAGACGTCGGCAAAATCCGACATATACGCGCCGTTGAGATCTGGGACCGACATTCCTTTCCTGGGAGGAATGATCAAGTATATCCTCGATAACAATAAGTATTTCAAAGAATATGTGGCTGATTACACCAACGCGTCCTTCATCGTAGGTCCAAAATTTGATTTCCATGATGGTCTATTCTCAGGCTACGACTCCAAGGGCAGAAAATATGACGCCACTTTTTGGGCGTTTGAGAAAGAATCCGATGGCAAGGTAAAGCGCGACCTCACCTTGCAGGATCCCAGATGTGTTTTTCAATTGTTGAAAAAGCATTATTCAAGATATACGCCGGAAACTGTATCCTCAATTACAGGCACGCCGGTTTCCGATTTGACCAAGGTTTACGAGGCCTACGCTTCTACCGGGGCTAAAGACAAAGCCGGGACCATCATGTACGCCATGGGCTGGACCCAACATACCGTTGGGGTCCAGAATATACGGGCCATGTGTATTATCCAGCTCCTGTTAGGGAATATGGGAATTGCCGGTGGTGGAGTGAACGCTCTCAGGGGAGAGTCCAATGTTCAGGGATCGACTGACCAAGCCCTGCTATTTCACATACTTCCAGGGTATCTGGCCTACCCTCGAGCCAATCAGCTCAAGCTGGAGACATACCTCAAAGCTATAACACCCACTACTGTCGACCCCATGTCGGCCAATTGGCCCCAAAATCTGCCAAAATATTATGTGAGCCTAATGAAGTCCTTCTGGGGAGACAAGGCAACAAAAGAAAATCAGTTTGGCTATGAATGGCTGCCAAAGTTGGATGTCGGTCAAAATTGTTCTTGGCTTAATCTCTTCGACGCGATGTATGATGGTAAGATCAAAGGCTTTTTTTCGTGGGGTCAAAATCCTGCATGTTCAGGGGCCAATGCCAACAAGGTTCGTCAGGGACTGGCCAAACTCGACTGGATGGTCAACCTGAACATATTCGACAACGAGACAGGCTCTTTCTGGAAGGGCCCCGGGATGGATCCCAAGAAGATAAAAACCGAAGTCTTCATGTTACCTGTGGCGGCCTCCGTAGAAAAAGAAGGCAGCATATCCAATAGCGGGCGTTGGGCCCAATGGCGCTACAAGGCGGTGGATGCGCCCGGAATGGCTAAACCTGACGGGGACGTCATTGTCGAGTTGTTCGATAAGATCAGGACCCTTTACAAAAAGGGCGGAAAATTTCCCGAGCCCATACTCAACCTGAAATGGGATTACGTTGATGAGAAGGGTCATTTCGATCCGCACAAAGTAGCCAAAGAGATTAATGGCTACTTCATGAAGGATGTCACACTGAAAGACCCAACAGGAAAAGACGTTAGTTTTAAGAAAGGCGATCTGGTTCCTGCTTTTGGATTTCTTCAGACGGACGGCAGCACATCTTCCGGAAACTGGATTTATTGCCAGAGCTACAATGCTCAGGGCAATAATATGGCCAGAAGAAAGAAAGAGGATCCTACTGGACTAGGACTGTATCCCGAATGGTCATGGGCTTGGCCGGTCAACAGGAGGATCATTTACAACAGAGCTTCCGTTGATTTAAACGGCGCGCCATGGAATCCAAAGAAGCCTCTGCTCAAATGGGTGGAAGGTCAGGTAGTGGATGGGAAAGCTCAACCCGGAAAATGGGTTGGAGACGTTCCTGATGGGCCATGGCCTCCCATGAGTAACACCAAGGCGGGAAAGTATCCGTTCATAATGAAACCGGATGGGTTGGCCTCAATATTTGGTCCAGGATTGGCGGATGGCCCATTCCCAGAACATTATGAGCCTCTCGAATGCCCTGTTCCCAAGAATCTACTCTCTGACCAGTTTACAAATCCAACAATCAAGATTTTCTCAGGAACGATGGACAAACATTTGACATGTGACCCACGGTTCCCATTTGTAGGAACCACATATCGTGTGACGGAACATTGGCAGACGGGCATCATGACCCGGTGGCAGCCGTGGCTTATTGAAGCTGAACCCCAGATGTTTGTTGAAATGAGTGATGAACTCGCAAAACTCCGTGGAATCAAGAATGGTGAGAAAGTAAAGGTCTCTTCCGTCAGAGGAGAGGTTGAAGCGGTAGCCATCGTCACCACACGATTCAAGCCGTTCAAGATTGGCGACACAATTGTCCATCAAGTCGGCATGCCGTGGTGTTTCGGATGGATGGTTCCAAAGGATGGAGGTGAAAGCGCTAACCTGCTCACCCCCAACGTAGGCGATCCGAACACAATGATTCCTGAATCAAAGGCTTTCATGGTCAATGTGGCCAAAATAGAAGGAGGTAAGTAAAATGTCTGAAGGATATTCGATTCTTGTAGACACCTCCAAATGCACCGCTTGCCGAGGTTGTCAGGTAGCGTGCAAACAGTGGAACGGACTACCGGGCACGGCCACGAAAAATGAAGGAACACATGAGAATCCCACGGACCTGTCTGCGGACACATGGAAAATCGTGAGGTTCTCAGAGGGGCCTTCCAAGAACGGTAACCCCTTCTGGTATTTCTTTTCGGAGCAGTGCAGACACTGCCTGTCACCTGGATGCATGGCCGAAGCGGAAAAAGTTGAAATCATTCAAGATGAAAAAACCGGAGCGGTAATTTTCACACCGAAAACGAAAAGTTTGAATTACACAGCCACCCGTGAGGGCTGTCCTTATGATATCCCTCGCCAAGACCCTAAAACCAAGCAACTGTTCAAGTGTACGATGTGTTTTGACCGGATCACGAATAACATGATTCCTGCTTGCGTAAAATCATGCCCTACAGGCGCTATGGTTTTTGGAGAAAGACCTAAAATACTTGATATGGCAAAAGCTAGGGTTCAGGAATTATCGAAGCAGTTCCCAAAAGCCAAGGCAATAAATCCTGATGAAGTTAGAGTAATCTATATAGTTACGGATGATCCTCAGAAATACTGGAAACTGGCGGCCGGAAGGTAATCAACTTCCAGTTTACGAGGTTTTCTGTAATTTTGTTGGGCCCCGAAGGCAGTTAAAGCATTCGGGGCTTTTTTTTCTATCACGGCCGGGATATTATCCCGCATGCAAGATATATATGAAGACTTCTACACATCAAGACAAGGAGGCGTCAAATGGTCTCAAATGAGACTGATCAACAAGAGAAAGAAATAAGAGATTCGATTTTACGGATCAAGAATGACATTCCTCAGATCGCAGGAGTTGTGGATGCTTTCGAGGAGTTATTAGTCAAAAGGTACTTAGCAAAATCAAAACTTCCTGTCCCCAGTTTAGATCTGGAAAATTTTGATACTGCAAGATTTTACCAAGGCGCGCCCATTCTGGACGAGAGAAAAATCGAAATTGATAGGGACTCCCTACTCCAGGTTGCGGACCTGATTATTCCAGCGCTGGAAAAAGGATTTCCCAAACTGCTTCATCCTTTGGTACGATTGAAATCTCTCATGCGAGGAGATCAATCGTTCATGGATAGACTCCTCTCCGCCCTTGAATCCGCTAACACAACTATTATTGAAGAAATAGCGTCTCAATTAGAGATGGAGCCAGAAACTCTCCAATTTGTATGTTCTCAACTTGCGAAGCCCTTTGCTGAGAAAGCTGAAGAAACTGTCAGAACTCTAATAAAGGACATGGAGTGGAACAAGGGATATTGTCCGGTTTGCGGCGGATGGCCCGGGGTAAGTTTTTGGAAAGAACAGGAGGGAAGGAGATTTTTAGATTGTTCAGTCTGCGGTCACGAATGGAGTTTCATGAGAACCAAGTGTCCATTTTGTGAAAACGACGACAACGCTAAAATGGAATTAGTTTTTTCTGAAGATCGAAAATTTGAACATGCGGAACTATGTCACGTTTGTAAAAGATACATAGTAGGGCTGGATACACGAGGCATGATTACCGCCCCTCATCCCTCAGTGGCCCCTTTGGGGCTGATTTATCTGGATTTCCTTGTCCAGGAAAGGGGCTTTCGTCCAGGAGCGGCGCTAGGGTGGAATGTTCTGGATAAAACGTGATTTTGCACTAGAGTTCCATTGTCGGATATGAAATATTCCAATTCAGGAAACGCTCTAATTGCGCCTGTAATATTAATAGTTATTGCCCTGGCAGGGCTGGCGATTTCCGATTACGTCGCGTCGCCATCTACGCTGTCAATCTCGACCGTTGTAAACAATCTGCTGATCCCGTTATTAAGGCTATTCCTGTATCTTGCGTTAGGACTGTTATTTGGGGAATTTTTAGAAACTTTGGGGTGGACCTCCAAGTTGGCCGGTTGGTTGCGACCGTTGACCAAATGGGCTCATCTGAAAGATGAAAGTGGGGCCGCTTTTATAACCAGCTTTGTATCGGGCGTAGGCGCTAATACCCTTTTGACAACTTTCTATCAGGAGGGGAAGATCAGTCGAAGGGAGGTCAAACTTACCTACCTGCTCAACAATGGTTTGCCGCTATTTTTGCTGCATCTTCCCACCACGTTTTTTCTGACAGCTTCCCTTGCTGGTACCGCAGGTCTGATCTACCTGAGTGTCACGCTGATTGCTGCATTGGCTCGTAGCGTAGGAATACTGGGCTACTGCCGCCATAGACTCCCGGAAGCGTGTTGGCTGTGGAGCCCAATTGTGGACGAATCGGAAGTCAAGCAACAGAGAAGGTTGAGTCGAATCTTAAAGAAGTTCAAAGAACGGTTCTACAGGGTGGCTCTTTACACCACTCCTATTTATATCATTATTTTCTTGTTGAATCAGTGGGGACTCTTTAAGTGGTTAAGATTAGGGTTCAGTTCTTGGTTGACTGGAGGTTTTTTTCCAGTGGAGGCTACGGGGATGATCATATTCTCGCTGGCCGCTGAATTTGGCGCTGGAATGGCCGCTGCAGGAGCATTGCTCCAGCATGGGGAGCTTTCGACAAAACAGGCTGCTCTAGCGCTGATCCTGGGAACAATAATAGCCACACCTATTCGTGCCATAAGGCATCAGTTGGCGACCCAAATCGGTCTATTCAATGTTCGGTTGGGCACGGAACTTATTATACTCGGTCAAGGGTTGAGAATTGCAAGTCTCGTTTTAGTAGCTGGCGCGTATGCGCTTCTTTTCTGAATTAAGGCGCAGTGATCACGGATCGGAATTTTTTGTAATCACCCTTGAGAAATATTTTTTTCCATTCTTCATTAGTCATGGGATTCTTGGCGTTTTTCAGCGCAGTATCATTCCAACCTTCAAAGAAGACCATTTCCATTCCAATTGCTTTGGCGCCGCCTCTAAATGATCTTTCTACCTCAAACGGGCCAATCGCCCACTGAAGAAATCCTTTGTCATTGCGGCTATTCAGGAAAAACACGTCAGCAGTGACCGTCGGATCACTAGACAAGGTGGCGAGCTGACTTATCAGAGTGATCCCATCAGGATTACTCGATAACAGTGGGTTCTGGTTCTTCGACACTCTTTTCAGGGTATCATATAGATTGGTGTGCGGTTCTTGCGAACATATTGAGGAAATCGTTCTATCAGCCAAACTCAATTGCTTGAGGAAATTTTCGATGTTTCGCTCCACGTAAATTTTTACTGCTTTTTTGTCCTTATCAGGACGAGGAGCGGCTGATTTGGGAACAAGCGCGGTTTGTTTTGTGACAAGAATTGTTTGTTCGGCGAGAGCGGTTAAACATGCAGCGCCAGTATTAATTGAATAGGCGGAAGACTCAAGGACCGGCAAATCTAGAATCGCTCTTAAACAATGTTGATAAAATGACATCCCTGAATTATTTGGCTTGAATTGAGTTTCGATAAGACCTGAGATCTCATTTTTCGGACCTTTTTTCCCAAAGAAAACATTTCTTATCTCCAGGGCGGCCATAACTTTTTTTCGGTTTACTTTTGGGTCATTGGCAAGAAAATTTTCCGTCAAGGAATTAATTACAGATTGATGTAAGGCGATGCGTTCTCCAAGAAACTGTATCCCAACCCCCATCTGTTTGTTAATTTTTGGCGCCCGGTTGTCCGCAGCATATCGAAGAACATCATCTATAGTCAGAGCAACATCGGCCTTGATCAACCCCTGAAACGATGGCAGGTCGGAAGGCCCGACCAAATTGTCATAGAAAGTCGAAACCTGGTTCAATTTGTCCAGAGTCTGCTTGTTTTCTTTGGCGGCTAGCTTGGTGAGGAGTTCTACGGCGGCCTCAAAAGGAAACAGCATGTAATTCCTAGTGGCAAACCACGTCTTGTCGACTTTCACATCGAAGGTGGCCTTAGTTAAAAACTGAACTGCCTGGAAATATCGTTTTAGTTCCTCAGATGATGAGTAACGACCCCTAGGAAAATTCTGCGGGTCTTTCCTGAACGAATCGAGCCTTGACAGAGCTTCTTTAGAAACGGTGGGATCAATTTCTGCGTCGGGGTCCAAAAGCTTCCGCGCCATTTCCACGAAGACCAGACAAGACCCGTTGACACCCCCTTTTTTGATGTCAGCCATCAGTTCTTGTAAAGCAGGATATACAGAAGCGAGTTCATAATCTACGAGGACTTCCTGGGTCCTAAGTTTAGCCATCTGAAAAATATAGTTGGCTGAAAAATAGATATCGTGGCCATGGGCGGCTTGATCGGCATACCATGCCTGGGGAGACTTGATTGGTCTGAGAAAAGTCGGTTCGGAATTGCTCTCGTTTGTCTCGGCTGCGCCAGTCACGGCAAAAACAACCAGTGACAGGGTCATGACGAATGTCGCCAATAATCTGGACGTAGTTATAATGTACCGTTTCATTTCTCCTCCCTCAACAATCAGATTTCTTTCAACCCGATCTTTTCCCCCGTAAACAAATAAATTCGGAAGGACCGGTAGCACGTGACAAAGTGACGAAAGAATTTTGACACATATTACTTCAGTCCCTGCGAAACGATCAAGCGGCGCAGATTGTGGTTTCATCTTTTAATCAAACATTCCCTCTGTTATAATTTTGAAATTATGGATAGTTGAAAGGTTAGAGATGGAAACAAACCACAAAATTGTCCTTGAGGTCCCAGATGATGTCTTTGAATCTATTGCTGACTTTAAAAAAAGAATGCGCATTGATAGTGATAGCGTCGCTGTTTTCGAACTTTTGAAATATGCTCTCTCTTTGCCTCCGTATTTTGCTTTCTTCGACTGGCGAATAGCCGAAGAAGAAGCGGACGCGGATATAAAAGATGGGAATGTAAAATCTTTTTCATCCACGAACGACTTCCTCGCTGATCTCAGAACATGAGGATATCTAGAACCGATTCTTTCAAAAAGGACTTCGCTCAACTTCCAGCGCCTATTCAAAAGCATTTCGATAAAAAACTTGGGCTTTTCATGCAGAACATTAAGCACCCATCCCTCAGAGTTAGAAAATACAGGGATTTGAAAACCGATGGGAAGCTAGCATTAATATGTTCTACCGCTTCACCTTTGAAATTCATGCGGACCATTATCTTTTTAGACGAATCGGCCCACATGAAACTGTTTTTAGAAGTCCTTAACTAGAAACACCAGACATAGATCAACCATCCCAATCCGCTCAATGTAATTTTACGCTGAACGACTTCAACGCCCACCATGCTAGAGTAGGATTCTCCAAACATTGAATACCTTTAGCGTGGCCCACGGTCAACCCCTGCGAGACGATCAAGCGGCATATATTTTACTCAAGTTCCTGTCAGATTTTCCCTCGAATTTCGAACAAATAATTACAAGGACGCATTTTCTGAAAAGGGATCCAGGTTTGATCTCTTTTCAGGCAACTATGGTTTTATTAGAAATTCACAATTGGAGCCTAGGCAACTACAGAATCTCTAAGAAGAGACAAAAAAGTGTTAGTTATAGTCAAGAGCTTCATGATATGACTTGCGTATATCCTTTCATAAATGTGTTTCGTAGAGAGTCATGGCCTTTAATATGGATGACAGAGACTCAGATCTCGTCGACCGATGTTTATCCGGTTCCGAGCTTGCCTGGACGGAATTATATCACCGTTTTCAGAGACTGGTCGGGTTGGTTGTTAAGAGACGTTTGCGCGTTTCTCAGGAAGGGTTGGAGGATGTCACCCAAGAGGTGTTCATGGCCCTGACATCCGCTCTAAAGAATTATGACTCATCTTACCCTCTTCCGAAATACGTGTGTACTATCGCCGAAAGGGTTTGTATCGATCAATATAGATTCTCATCGGCGGCGAAGAGAGACGCCGAAACTGAACCTCTCGAAGACCATCTTTCAGAGGCGGCTAGTTGCCGGATACAGATTCATCCCACGGGGAACCAGGAAGAAGAATTGGTCTTCCGACAGCAAACCCATTTTCTGAGGCAGTCCTTGCGTATGCTGGGTGAAAGATGCAGAGAGCTTTTACGGTTGAGATATCTCGAAGAACTGCCATATTCGGAAATTTCTAAGGTACTGAAAGCGAATGAGAACTCCCTTGCTGTTCAGGTAGCTCGTTGTATTAAGGAATTGAGGGCAAGTTTTCAGAGGCTGGTCAAGAAAGGGGCGACAAATGATCCCTTCTGATCAAAAGAAAACTGATGAACACCCAGCCGACCTACTGCTGATGTATGTTGACGAAGGCTTATCTACTAATGAGCGCAGGTTGGTTGAAAATCACATTAGAGAATGCGCAGAGTGTTCGGAAGAAATAGAATCTCTTGGGTTGGTCGTAAATATTCTGAGAACAGACAAAGGTGTTTTCTGTCCGGAAGCATGGGAGTTGTACGAATTCATCGAAGAAGGAACGGACCCAACCGGAAGAATTGCCCAACATCTTGAAGACTGTCCTCTGTGTTGCGCCGAAGTGGCCCAATATAGGGAAGGATTCGCCACAACAAAGCTGCCGGATAAAATTAAAAATGAGCTTGAAAAGAGTTTTCCCACGCGAGTTCACTCTCGAAGATTTGCAGGTAAAAGTGGGTTTGCCTGGGCGCCAGGCTGGTTAAATTCCATTTTCAAGACGCCCGCATTGGCTCTGGGGGCCGCTGTCGCCGCTATCCTGGCGGTCATATTACTATATCCTCATGGAACCATTCCCACTTTCATAGGGGTAAGCTCTGAAAATTGGGAAGAGACTGGACCTCAGGCTATCCCCAAGTCATTGTTTTCTGAGGCGCCGGCAAGACAAAAAATCGCCAAATCAGCTCCCTTGGTAGGTCATGGGGCCTCTAAACCAATGCTTTTCGAAGCGCCAAAACTGAAACTGGCTCCCATCATAATATTTCATGGATTCGAAAAGCCCTTGCCTCAGTCCACGATAGACTCCCTTTATGAGGGTCTTAAACCAACGGTTGAGTTAGAGAAAAGATTCCAATTCTCAACTCCAGCGGAGTTGAAACAATTCGTGGACAAAGTCGCCGATCGACATCTTTCTCCAACCGAGGCATTGAGCGAATTTTACAAGGAATCTTCAATAAATTTTGCCCTTTTACAAAATGTTAAAGCCGACAAAGATAAATTTGAATTGAAATCCCAACTTATTGATACACACAACGGCCAAATTTTGGCTGAGTCTATTCAGTCTAGGTTATCTGGTACCGAATTGGCTTCGAGGGTAAATTACTCATTAGCGTTATTAAATGATTTGAAAATCGAAAACCGGACTAAATGAATTACCACCTCTGTCTATGAGGAAAAGTCGGCTAATGATATTCAACGTATTACTCTGAACCACGTTCTGTGGGAATTGCAGTAAGGGAGGGTTTGCCGAATGAACTGCAGGATAAACAGATACCTTTTTTGTTTATCACTATTAGTGACATTTCTATGCGTCCATGTGAAGGGCTTGGCCCTGGAGGACTCGCCCAAGGGTCGTTCAATGCAAGGACCTTGTTCGGCAGACCAATTGTCCGCTGCTAAAACGAAATATGACGAAGGCGTCAAATTAATCAACTACGAAGCACGCCGAGCCTCGTTTCAAAAGGCCGTGGACCTTTGCCCAACGTACGCTGAGGCCTATGTAAACCTTGCCGACGCTTTTGAACACTTGGGACTTAGCAAGAAGAAGAATGACCAGAAAAGCTTGCTTGAAGCGAATAAACTACTTGACGAAGCCGTAAGAAATTACTCCAAAGCCATCGACCTAAACCGCAACCTGGTGGCCCCTAAGATCGGATTGGGAGATGTCTACATGGCACAGGGGCGCTATCCCCTTGCCGTTGAGAGCTATGAGAACGCACTGAAATCCCAACCTAACGTTCAAGGGGTCAAGGAGCGTCTAGATGAGGCTAAGCGTCTTGCTGAGTCTGATCCTGAAGATACGAAAAATGTCAAAAACGCGTCCAAGATTACCGATCAGGTGAAAAGCGCCAATTTAATGGGCATGTACAAAACGATGGGGATCGAAAATTTCACCGTCGCCGACACTGCCCGACAATCTTTCAATAACATTCTCTTTGACGGCTGGTCCTCTACGATCAAACAAGGCGACCCAATCAATCAGTTGAATGAGATAGGAAAGGCCCTTTCATCGGTAGATATGGCCTCATACAAGTTTGTTATAGAGGGGCACGCCAACACTGTGGGTGGGTTTGAACGCAACATGGATCTATCAAATGACAGAGCTAGGGTTGTTAAAGAATATCTCGTCCAGAACTTCAAGGTGGCCCCCGAAAGGATCATGACCCAGGGTTTTGGATATACAAGACCCAAACATTTTCCGCATACCAACGAAAAAAATCGGCGGGTCGAAGTGGTGTTCGTCAATGACGACTCAAAGAAATGAGATTTTCAAAACAGGAGGCAGTGTTATGAAAAAGACCCTGTTGGGGACAGTCGCATTTTTTATGGCGTGTATTCTGACTCCTATGGTCGGGCTTGCCCAATCGGAACAGCAGGGTATCGCTATATTGAAACAAGCCGAAGACTTGAAACTGAAAGCCCGCTCCAGGGAGGACATGCAAAACGTCCTCGCGAAATATGAAGAGGCTCTTAAAATCTTCGAGGGCGTCGAGTCGGATAAAAGAAAAGGGTTCACGCTTAACAAAATAGGGTCGGTTTACAAATCCTGGGGCCAGCGCCAGAAGGCCTTGGAATACTATGAGAAGGCGCTGGCTATAAACCAGAAGCTTGGCGATGCAAAGGCTGAGGGAGCCACCCTTGACAACATAGGGTGGGTTTACCAGTCCTGGGGGAAGCATCAGAATGCAATTGAATACTTTGAGAAGGAGCTGGCTATAAACCAGAAGCTTGGCGATGTTAAGGATGAAGGCGAGACGCTTAACCACATAGGGTGGGTTTACAGTTCCTGGTACCAGTATGCCAAGGCCTTGGAATACTTTGAGAAGGCGCTGGCTATAAACCAGAAGCTTGGCGATGTTAAGGGTGAAGAAGCCAACCTTAACAACATAGGGTCGGTATACAAATCCTGGGACCAGTATCAGAAGGCTCTGGAATACTATGAGAAGGCGCTGGCTATCAAGCAAAAGACAGGCGATGTTAAAGGCGAGGGAGTCATACTTAGCAACATAGGGTCGGTATACCAGTCCTGGGGCCAGTATCAGAAGGCTCTGGAATACTATGAGAAGGCGCTGGCTATAAACCAGAAGCTTGGCTATGTAAAGGGAGAGGGAGCCAACCTTAACAACATAGGGTGGGTATACCAGTCCTGGGGCCAGTATCAGAAGGCTCTGGAATACTATGAGAAGGCGCTGGCTATCGAGAAAAAGACAGGGGATGTAAAGGGAGAGGGAATCACGCTGACCCACATAGGTATGGTATACCAGTCCTGGGGCCAGTATCAGAAGGCTCTGGAATACTATGAGAAGGCGCTGGCTATAAACCAGAAGATTGGCGATGTTCAGGGAGAGGGAGCCAACCTTAACAACATAGCGGGAGTATACCAGTCCTGGGGCCAGTATCAGAAGGCTCTGGAATACCAAGTAAAGTCGCTGGCTATAAGGCGAAAAATAGGGGATGTAAGCGGCGAGGGAGTCACGCTGACCCACATAGGTATGGTATACAAATCCTGGGGCCAGTATCAGAAGGCTCTGGAATACTATGAGAAAGACCTTGCATTGAGAAAAAAGATTGGTGTCCCTTATAACGGCACTGAGAATTCTATCGGTGATGTTTATCTAGCCATGGGAGACATCCAGCGTGCGGAACCTATCCTGAAGAAAACTAATTTTTCGGTGTCTCTTGGTAGGCTTGCGCTTCTGAATGCCGACTATAATGAGGCCAGAAGCCAGTTTGAGCGCAAACTAAACAGATCATTAAAGAACCGCGACGCTGATGGGTTGTTTACGGGACATACAGGGCTAGGTCTCTCCTATGAGGGGCTGAACCAATATGACAAGTCGGCGGAACATTTCAAACATGCCATTAATCTGACAGAACAGATTAGAGACAGTTTGACGCCTGCCCAACGGGCTGATTTCTACGACGCCCAGATTTTGAATATCCCCAGGATAATCCCATACGAGGGATTGGCACGTGTCCTCTTGAAGAGCGGAAAACCTGAACAATCTTTCAAGGAATCGGAGGGGACAAAGGCACGAATCTTCGCAGAATCATTATCCGGGAGGTCTCAGAACGTAGTTCTTGATGTGCCCAAAAATGTTCTGGATCAGGACGCCGACATAAACTTCAGGCTGGCAGGGCTTAGTCAGGGGCTTAAAAAGGCCTATGAGAAAGGGTCCACGGATGCGATTGAATCGTTTGAGAAACAGGTTAGTGATGTACGATCCGAAAAGGAGCGACATATAGATAAACTGAGAAACGAATATCCCCTTTTCGCTGCCACGAAATACCCGCAGCCCATGAGCCTCGAACACTCGGCCATAAAGGACGATGAATGGACCCTTGAATATGAGGTTACGGAACCTGGAATCTGCGTATATCTGGGGCACGGCAAGAAGATAATCAAAGGACTTTTTAAAACCATTACCAGAAATGACCTTGACGAGTTGGTTCGTAAGTTCCGGGAGCCTGTGGAGATGCTTCCTGGGGATTCCCCCATACCGAAACTCAAGGCCTTTGACTTTGCTGCTGGCAAGAAACTGTCGGACCTCCTGCTTGGAGACATCCTGTCGGACCTGCCCAAAGACACACCGGTAATCATTATCCCTGATGGTTCTCTCGGCGTGGTCCCCTTCGAGATGCTCACGCTCAACAATGCGGGAAAGATTTTAACAGACGGGAAAAGACCTCAAACTTCAGGGGCTGAATTCTTTGGGGACCGCAATCCGATTTCCTACTACCAGTCGGTGACAGCCCTCACATTGGCTCGCACATTAGGCAAGCTGAAGAAAACAGGCGAGAAGACGTTGGCCATGGTAGACCCTGTTTTTAACGCAGGTGATCCTCGGCTGGTCAATTACGCCAAACAGGAGCAGGAAAGACTCGTAGCCACCCTCCCCACAGACCTCCTTGTGCCTATGGAGGATCAGAATTCGATCACATTCAGAAGGGTTGAACTTACGGCACAACTTGGCGCATCACTGAAGAATGCCAATCCTTCCCGGACTGATCTCTACGAAGGTATGGCTGCCAAGAAGTCCCTACTCCTTGAGAAGGACCTGACCGTCTACCGCGCGGTAGTGTTTGCGACACACGGATACTTTGGGAAAGGCTTGCCCGGCATCCAGGAGCCGGTGCTGATATTAACGCTTCTGGATCCACCCAAGGGTCAGGACGGTTTCTTGAGAATGAGTGAAGTCATGGGCTTAAATATCAACTGTGACATAGCTGCGTTGACCGCATGTCAGAGTGGTCTTGGCCGTAACATCTCCGGTGAGGGTAACATGGGCATGGGCAGGGCTTTCCAATATGCCGGAGCAAAATCGGTGCTCATGAGCCTGTGGTCGGTGGCTGAGAAATCGTCCGTGATGATGGTCGAGAGTTTTTTTGGTCATCTGAAAGAAGGCAAGAGCAAACAGGAAGCCTTGAAGCTCGCCCGGGACCAAATCCGTCAGGCCGGCTATGACCATCCGTTCTTCTGGGCTCCGTTTATCCTTGTGGGGGAAGCGTCATGATTCGATTCATAATGATCTTTTGGGCCCTCGTGTCGATTCCGACATTGGCCGTGGCGGATGACAACTGCGACAGAGCAAAAGAAACGTATCAAGAGGGTGTAAGACTTCTGAACTACATCCAAAGGAAAGCCGCGTTTGACCGGGCCGTGCAATTATGCCCGACGTACGCCGAGGCGTTTGTCAATCTAGCGGATGCTTGTGAAAATCTGGGAGAGTTCGAGCAAGCTGAGAAATATTATAAACAGGCCATTATAAACAAACCAGATTTGTTCGTTCCAACCCTCGGTCTGGCGGAGTTGTACCTGAAATCAGGTAGATATAAGGATTCATACGACGCTTTTGTTAAAGGCTTGGAGATCAAACCAGACAACGAAAGGCTAAGAGCCGGCCTGAAAGTGGCCGCTCAACGTGTGGAGCAAGGTTCTAAGTTTCTGAAATACGACCAAATCAAGTCTTGTCTCGACGAGGACGAGACATTTCAGCTCATGTGCATGTGCCCGGGAGATCATCATGAGTTTCTACGAAAACGGATCTGTGTCCCTACCCTGCATTTTTTCTCAGGTTCGACGCAATTGACCTCGCTCAGTAAACGACAACTGGCGCAGATTGGGGAAGCGCTGGGATCCAAAGAACTACTGCGCAAGAAATGGTTCATCGTAGGACACACCGACAGCCTCGGAAGTCCGGAAAGAAATCTTGAACTATCCCGACGTCGCAGCGAAAGCGTGAGAGATTATCTTGTCAATCAATGTAAACTGGATGAAAAATCGTTAAGCATAAAATGTTTCGGTCAGACGTGGCCGCTGGCTTCTAATGATTCCAGCGTAGGACGAAACGAGAACAGACGGGTTGAAATCATACTGGATGAGTAACCGTTAGAGTGTTTACAGACACCACCGAACCTTTTGCAAAATGCTCTGTGGACATGCGGTTGCGCTTGGACAGGGTAACCGCGGTGAAAGAGTATCTTGTTAAGCATATCGGCATTTGTCCGTAGCGCTTGGTCATTTAGGGATTCGGGTTCGCCAGGCTGCGGTTTCAGTCCTACACGTACCAGAAGAACCCGCATGTGGAGATCGTGTTTCTCCACAACAACGACAGGAACTGAGAGGGTCGAATCATGGCAACAAGGTTAGGCAATGTGGCGAGGTCAAGAGAGCGTCTGGTGGTATTTTGCGCTGCTTGGGCGGTGTTGGGTTTGTTGATGGTCGATTTGCCTACCGCCATGGCTGCTGCTCAGGGCAAGGGAGAGCTGTATGCCGTGGTGGTGGGGCTCACTCGGTTCCAGGACTCGCGCATAGGTAAATTGACAATTTCGGACCGGGATGCGAAGGACGTGCATTCTTTTCTCAAGGAGCGGGAGAAGCTCTTTTCTAGGGCACACATTCGATTGCTCGTCAACGAAGAGGCAACAAGAGACAACCTGACAGCGGCGTTTCGGGATTTCTTGAAGCCTGCGGGAAAGGATGATCTTGTGCTGATCTACCTTTCCGGACACGGTGCAGCGGATCCCGAGCGGCCAGACGAGTTCTACTTTCTCACCTATGATACCAACATGAAGAACCTGTTCGGCACTGCCGTCTGGATGAACCAGCAGGCGTTGTTCAAGGGCATCGATTCCGATCGTGTGCTCCTGATAGCTGATGCGTGTCATTCCGGGGGGTTCAGCCCGGGTATTGATCGGGCGATTGCCAAGGAGGCGGATAGTTTTTTCTCTCTGTTCAATGTTCTCAAGGGTCGGATGGCTCTAACCTCGAGCCGGTTCGACGAGCTGTCGTATGAAGCGCCAAGCAAGTTTGGGAACAGCGTTTTCACGCACTTTTTCCTCAAGGGGCTTCGGGGAGATGCCTGCAAGGACCTGAGCACCGGGACTATCACCGCTAACAATCTGTATAGCTATGTGTACGATTCCACGCGCTCTGCCACGAATAACAAACAGAACCCTCAGTTCTATTTTCCCAAGGGGCAGGACGGCGAGACGCCTGTGTTTAGGGTACCAGTGCACAAGGATAGGCTTAATATCAAGGTTCAGTTTGTCCACAAGGATGATGCAGACCAGGAGTATCCGCTGACCAACGAGTCGGTGCTCAGGTCCGGTCAGCGTGTGGGTTTGAGTTTCCGGCCTGAATCGGACTGTTACGTCTACGTCCTGTGGTGGGATTCGACGGGAAATGTGGGGCGCTTGTTCCCGAACCCCAAGCTCACCGAAGGGACAGGTGAAGCGCGAGCTGGGCAATCTTACTGGTTGCCGTCCAAAGGCTCGAAGCACTGGTACGTCCTGGACAAGAACCCGGGGGAAGAGACCGTTTATCTAGTTGCAAGCCGAGCACGCAACACGAAGATCGAGAATTTGTATGAAAAACTTGCATCAATGGCCGCCACTACGAGAACCGGCGCGAAAGGACAAGAGATAACCACCGCATTGGAACAGGAGGTGGAGAGCATTATGGGGTTCGAGGAACATACCATTTCCGACGCCAGAGGCCAGCGATCAACGGAAGATACCCAACGCCTCTCCGAAGCCATGGAAACTGAAGTCGGCACCGCAGGAGCGGAAGCGGTATTCAAAGTAAAGTTTAAACACATTAACCCGTAAATAGGTTCGACAGGCGCTGAACACCGATGCGCCGTCAAAAGATGCTTAGTGGGGACTACGGATGACAGCCTACATGTCCTCGGAGCGATATCAGGTGGCTCGATTCGTAACTAAGATGCATGGCGGTCGATAGAACCGTCAGACCGGGAATACCTATGAGATCATCACGTTTCGAGGACGTTTCTAGTAAGAGTTAATAGTAGTCTCACAGGCCAAACTCTGGAACCCACACTGGGGTTAGGCGGTTCCGGCGCCGAGATACTGTTCATCGTTTCTGAGTTCACGGATTTGATACGGAGGTAAAGGTAATGAGTAGGATACAAGGCTTGAGGGGAGCGGTTATCTTAGGGATCGTCATAGTTCTGTGTTTCGTAGGCCGTGATTCCTGGGGAAGCGCATGTGAGACTACCGGAGACTGGAAAGACATCTCCGTTCTACCAAACAACGGCGACCATGCTACGAACATCAAGATCAAACTGAATGTGGACAAACAGGATGTAAAGCCCGGTGATGTAGTTCAGATAACGTTCCAGGCCGATCGGGAGTGCTACCTAACGTTGATGGATCTAGATACGGCGGGTCAGATTATCCGATTGTGGCCGAACGATTTCTCAGAAGCGGACAATCTAATCCCGGCAAACACTCAGCGACTGTTCCCTGCGCCAAGCGATACGTTCAGGTATCGTATAGCCGGACCTGCCGGCATTGAGAAAATTATTGCGTTCGCGACTTCGAAAAAGAACCAGATCCTTACCGAACAGGAGTTCCGTGCGATGCAGACGAAGGGATTCAAGCAATTTGCAGGGGACGCAAAGAACCTAGCCATCGAGTTTGAGCGCAATATCGGTCAGTTGGCCACATCGGAGCGGTGGGGAACAGCGCAGCTTAACGTGTGCATACGGGAGCCGCTTCCGGCTCAACCGGTTGCTCGCCCGCCGACCCCGACCGTGGTTCCCAGCGCTCCGCCCGCCCAGAAGAAGTTGTTTGTCCTCGCTGTGGCAGCGTCCACCGGCAAGCTAAAGTACTGCGAGAGCGATGCGAAGAAGTTTGTGCAGGCCATTAGCAAAAAGGTCGGAGGGAAACATCTAGATGTGCGCAATGTCCTCGGACCGAATGCCACGCATCAGGGCTTCGTAGAGGGACTGAATTGGCTGATTTCCCATACCCAACGCCAGGATTCAGTGGTGGTCTATTTCAATGGCCACGGCAGTTCCATCCCCGATCAAGCCCCGCTTGACGAGGAGGACGGCAGAGATGAGGCTTTCGTTCTCTATCACACCCAGGAGCCTGCCGATTTCCAGGAGGCTATAGAAAACAAAAGCATCCTGCTGGACGACGAGTTCAATGTATTCTGGAACAAAATTCCGGCACGGCAGAAAATCCTTATAGCGGATTGCTGCCACAGCGGCACGATTCACAAGGAGGAACCGGGACGAAATGTTGAGTTCGTGTCGAAATTCTATCCTCTGGTGGATCCTGCCGCCAGAGAGACTACGTTGTCGATCAAGGCCAAATCCGCTGCTACCGCTTACGTCAGTGACAATGCAGCGGTGCTTGCTGCCTGCATGGATAATGAAACCGCATACGAGATCGGGAGTCTCAAGTCGAGTTTGTTCACCCATCTGTTGATCAAGGCGATAAACGGCGGGGAACCCGATCTCCGAAAGGCGTTTGACAAGGCCAAGGCTCAGACCATGCAATGGGTCCAAAAAGCAGTGAAACAAGATAGGGAAAATCTCGAGATGCAAACTCCGAGTCTGATAGATCCTAATGATTTAGTTAAACTTTTCACCTTTAGACGGTGAACGAGCAATTGGAAAGGGGTTAACGCCATGATAAGAAAAGTAGCTTTTCCAGGTAGCCTATTGGTTGCAGTTACGTGCCTAATCTTCCTGACTGCGACTTCCGCCGCCTCGGCCACGTATGAGGACGTGCTTGCCCTGGCGGGACAGATCAGAAACGACAATCCGGGCATCAACGTCAACATCTGGACCGAGGATCAGCGTTCGGCCTATCAGGTGGGCGACAAAATCGTGTTCAATTTCACAGTTGACAAGGACTGTTACCTTACGCTCATCGACATCGGCACGGACGGTCAGGTTCTCATCTTGTTTCCGAACAAGTTTGACAGCGACAACAAGATCCAGGGGGGACAGCAGTACAGGATCCCGCCTCAAGGGAGCGAGTATGCGTTCAGACTGAATGGGCCTGCAAATCGTGTAGAGCGGGTCAAGGCCATCGCGAGTCTCGATTCCGTGCTGGCGAATGCCCCAGCGTTGCAACAGGAGCTTCGGCGCCCTGTGGAACAAGAACCTGGAGGGGGTACATTCATCACCATTAAGAACAAGGAGCAGGTGCTTTCAGACATACTTGCGGCGCTTAACAACATTGATACAAGTAAGTGGAGCACGGCCGAGGTAAGCTTTATGGTGCTCGATGCATCGGCGGCCCCTAGCGCTCCCGGCGCTCCGGCCCCATCGCCGGGGCCTGCCCCGCCGGGTCGATGATCCGGAGTGTGCAAGTATTGTTTTTGACACCTTCTCGGCCATTACGATTTTGTCGTCGCTAATATAATGTTTCAGTTTCAGTTGGACAAATTTGAGCGGAAAGAAGACAACAGTGGCTTTTCAATAACCAGCAAACAACAACCTTTACTCCGGAAATGTCTGAAACAGTGCAGACACGCTCTTTCCCAGGTTAGGGGGCCGCTTTATGAACACAAAGATATTATACGGAATAGTTGGGATTCTAATTGTTCTATGGACAGGATTGGTCCTGGCGCAATCTGAGAGTCAGGCTATTAACCTTGCCAAAGAAGGCAATACTATCCTAGATAGCGCAAAGTCCAAAGAGGATTATCTGCGAGCTGCTCAGAAATATGAAGAGGCCCTGGAAATCTGTCAAACAGTCAAATCAGATAAATGGACAGGTCGGTATTACAACCAACTTGGCAATATTCAAAAACGTCTTGGCCAGAATCAGAAGGCTCTGGAATACTTTGAGAAGGCCCTGGCCATCAATCAGAAGACTGGTGATGTAGAGAGTGAAGGAAGCGCTCTAAACAATATAGGGTTCGTTTATGACTCCTTGGGCCAGAATCAGAAGGCTCTGGAATGCTATGAGAAGTCCCTGGCCATCTGGCAGAAGACTGGTGATGTAAAGAATGAAGGAATTACCCTAAACAACATAGGTTCGGTTTATAAAGCCTTGGGCCAATATCAGAAGGCATTGGAATCCTACGAAAAGTCCCTGGCCATCAGGCAAAAGATAGGCGATGTAAAGAGTGAAGGAATTACCCTAAACAACATAGGTTCGGTTTATAAAGCCTTGGGCCAATATCAGAAGGCATTGGAATCCTACGAAAAGTCCCTGGCCATCAGGCAAAAGATAGGCGATGTTAACGGTGAGGCGGTCACGCTTGGTAAAATGGGACCGGTTTATGGCTCCTTGGGCCAATATCAGAAGGCATTGGAATCCTACGAGAAGTCCTTGGCTATAGATAAAAAGAGAGGTGATCTTAGAGGTGAAGGGGTCTCCCTTGGTAACATAGCGTCGGTTTATGAATCTCAGGGTCAGTATGCCAAGGCATTGGAATCCTATGAAAAGTCCCTTGCTATAATCCAGAAGATTGGCGATGCGAAGCTTGAGGGAAGCGTGCTGAACATGGTAGGTTCGGTCTATAAATCTCAGCATCAGTATCCCAAGGCATTGGAATCCTATGAAAAGTCCCTTGCCATCAGTCAGAAGATTGGTGATGTTAAATCGGAGGGAAACGGTCTGTATTACATAGGGGGTGTTTATAATTCCTTGCGCCAGTATGCCAAGGCATTGGAATACAGTGAAAAGTCCCTAGCTATTAGGCAAAAGATTGGTGATGCGAATGGTCAGGGCGTGAGTCTCGGCCTTGTAGGGGATGTTTATGACTCTCAGGGCGAGTATGCCAAGGCATTGGAATCCTATGAAAAGGCCGTGGTTATATTCCAGAAGATTGGCTATGTGAGCAATCAAGCAACCTGTCTGCAGAATATGGCGAGGGTTTATAAATGCTCTGGCCAGTATGCCAAGGCATTGGAATACAGTGAAAAGTCCCTAGCTATTAGGCAGAAGATTGGTGATGCGAATGGTCAGGGCGTGAGTTTTAGAGAGATAGGGGATGTTTATGGCCTCTGGGGCCAGTATTCGAAGGCATTGGAATACAGTGAAAAGTCGCTGGCTATATTCCGGAAGATTGGTAATGTGAATGGTCAGGCATACTCTCTTAGGCAGATAGGGTTTGATTATCAGTTGCTGGGCCAGTATGACAAGGCCATGGAATACGCCCAGGAATCCCTAACTATAACAAGGCAGATTGGGAACCTTAGTGGCGAAGCTGACGCTCTGAGAGACATAGGGAGAATCTATTACAAGATGGGTAAGTTCGATGAGTCCCTTGCCAACTTACAAACGGCTCTTGAAATCTCTACAAAGATTGGCGTTCAAGTCAAAGGGACCAAGAACCTCATAGGTAATCTCTACCTGGACAGAGGTGAATTAAATAAGTCTGAGGCCTTTATAAAAGAATCTGGTCAGACTGCGTCTCTGGCTAGGTTTTATCTCCTTCAGTCCGACTATCCAAAGTCTAAAACCTACTATGAAAAACTTCTTACATCAGCGGAAAAGACCAACCATGAGGGTAGTCTTTTGACAGCATACACAGGACTAGGAAAAGTTCATGAGGCGTTGGAGGACTATAAGAAATCAGAAGAATATTATGAGAAAGGGATGAAACTTGCTGAAGAAATCAGGTCTGGTCTCTTACCATCTGAGAGAAAGAATTTCTTTGAGGTCAACATCAACGGTTTTTATCGCTCTGAGCCATCGAAAGGACTGACCCGTGTAAGGATGAAACTTAACCAGGCGGTCCAAAGTATAGATTCAAGTGAAGTGACACGGGCCAGAGCATTCGCTGACAACATTTCCATGCGGTCGGAAAATAGTGTCTCTGGAATATCCAGAGACATCATGGAGACGGAGGATGTCCTTGTTACTAAAGTGGCGGCTCTGAAGAAGGAACTCGTTAAGACGGATAAGGAGAAACAGGCGGGTCGTTATGAAAACCTTCAAAAGGAAGTCCATTCCGCTGAATCAGACTTGAATGCCTTTATAGAAATGCTTTGGGACAAACACAAAGCTTATGCGGCTGTCAAATATCCGAGACCGGTCACACTGAAGGAATCATCCCTTAGACCTGAAGAGCAAGTAGTAGTGTTTGATGTCTCAACCGAAGGTGTGGGAGTCAAGTTAATTAAGGGCAAAAAAATAGCTGAGACACACTACACCAACTGGAAATCTGAGGACCTGGAAAAGGATGTAAAGAAGTTCAGACAATCATTTGAAGAACTTAAACTAAAGGAATTTGATTATTCACTGGGAAACACTCTATACAAGAGACTTCTTTCAGCGGTTCTTTCCCAAGTCCCGGAAGGAACTCCAATTGTTATCATCCCCGACGGCATATTAGCTACTCTGCCATTTGAGGCTTTGGTAACAGGAGGAAAACCAACATGGCAAAAGGTGGATAAGGAATGGCCTGATGTATTTAAGGATTATCCTGAGGGTTTGACTTTTCTTGGGGATGAACATCCCATCAGTTATTACCAGTCCATTACAGCCCTAACTCTCGTCAGAACTACTGGAACCAAGAACACCCCCAATCAGAAATTATTAGTTGTAGCAGACCCTGTATTTGATTTGAGTGACAAGAGAGCGCAGTCAGCTACTCAAACCAAGTTGTCTGAACAAGAGAAAAAAAACAACATTGCTCTTATGCAAACCATTGAGGGCGGCAGTAGTGGTACCTTCAAGTTAAAACGCCTACCTCAGACTTCAATACTCGCTGAGAGCCTTGAGAAGACATATGGTTCGAATTGTCTGTCACTCACTGGCATGAAGGCTAATAAATCTGATTTTCTGACAAAAATCGCTCCAACTATAGAACAGTACTCTGGTGTCGTGTTTGCTACTCATGGAGTAATGTCAACCCATGTTCCTGGCCTGATGGAGCCATTCCTTGCTTTGACTATGGCTCCGAGCGGCACAGATGGATTTCTAAAGATGTCGGATGTTTTGTCTCTCAAGATGAACGCAGACGTTGTGGCGCTTACAGCCTGTCAGTCAGGTTTGGGTAAGGAACTCTCCGGTGAAGGTGTCATGAGCATGGGCCGAGCTTTCCAATACGCAGGAGCCAAGTCCGTCCTGATGAGCCTCTGGTCTGTGGCTGAGGGTTCGTCTGTAAAACTCACGGAGAGCTTTTTCGAGCATCGTAAGTCCGGCAAGACCAAACTCGAATCACTCAAATTGGCAAGGGATCATATCCGCAACGCCGGTTACAAACATCCATTTTTCTGGAGCGCATTCATACTGGTGGGGGAAACAAATTAGACTTCTCTGACAATCTCGGAGTTCCGTCACTGTTATGCATTGTTAAGAAAACTTGGACAATGACATAAGTCTATAAGCTGCTGTAATGCGGCTGAACGGCAAAGAGAATGTACAACGAACATCAATACAATGGGTTGTAAGATCGCTCAGGTATAACATCGCGTATTATACATCAGGCCGATCCCATGGATTAGAAAAGTGTCACCTCGTCGATGCGAAATGTCAAACTAACCCCACGATAGAAAGGGCAAAAACATGAAAAGGATGCTGATCATAATGGTGGTAGTCGCTCAAGCATGGATTCTTCCATGCTTTGCGGAGACCGAAGAGGAGTTCCTGAAGCTCAAGGCCGAAGAAGAGAGCCATGTGCTCGTCCCCAAGGGTGGATTCAAGGTCATCCCTAAAACCATCATCATTGAGAGTCTGAAAAAAGAGTGCGAGGTCACGTTCCACAACGAGAACGTCCTGTTTCATTACGGTCTGCCGAAGGTCCGCGAGGAGTGTCGACCGCAACTGGTGGAGATTGCCGAAGCATTGAAACAGGCGTTCAACGATCCGGAGCTTTCCCAGATAAAAACCTACTACGTTGACGGCCACACGTGCAACATCGGTTCGTACGAGAACAACTGCCGTCTTTCCTGGGCAAGGTCCTCCGGCGCCATAGAGGCGCTTGTAGCCCTCGGGGTTCCCCGCAACAGGCTCGCTTCACGAGGGTTTAGTTACAGTGTGCCGACACGCCCCAATGACACTGAAGCAAACCGCCAAGCGAATCGCCGGGTCGTGGTGGCCGGCGCTTGCAAGAATGACGCGCAACAGCCGACCATGATACCCTGTAAAATGGCCGAGGCAGGCATCCGGTCAACCCCAGGAACGGACTACGGCGCCACGGAGGCGCAATCGCCGCAAACGGAGCAACCTTCAGAAGAACAACTGGATTCAGAGAAGGGCCCATCAAAGAGCGCCCTGCCGAGGGGTTTTAACAGAAAGCAGCCGAACCAGTCCTCTACTCCAGAGGGGGCCACCAAAGCTCTCCCCCCAGGGTTCAAACGGACAAACTAGGCGAAAACCACTCACAACGAGCGTGTGAACTATCAAGGGAGAACAGGCCATGAAAAACGCAGGTAACAAGAAGCGCTTGGGCCTAATTGCACTACTCTGGGTCACCTTGATGTCCCAGATGGCATACGGCGCCCAAGTTACAGTGAATACATTGCTTGGAAACATTGCCGTGGAACTCAGCGATTCGTTGAGCGCCGAATCTCCTGATGGATGGCGAAAGCGGTACGAGTCCGTCCGCTATATCATACGGAGTCCCCTTCCAAGGGCCCTGGCGACCGGCGGAAAAGTGACTTACGATCCGGTTGCCCAGTTCTCTCAGGAACTGCAGGCGGTCCTGAACCGGGGGCGTCTCGAAGGTTCACCCGAAGAGCTGGCGGCCAGACGAGCGGACTTGACGGCAATCCAGGAGGAATTTCGTCAGGTGACCGATCCTTACCTGGGAGATCAACCGTCCCCGTTGACAGGAGTGCCGCCGTCAACGGCTGTATCCACCTTGCCTTCCCCTGTCGGAGTCGGTCAGTCGCCCGTAGCTTCTCAGCCCGTATCCCCTCGTACTCCGGTCGCGAACCCAGGGCTGGTCAGCTACACGGATGACGAAGACAACGTTTTCGCGGACATTGAGGATAGCGTGCTGGACGAGATTGATCCCTATCCGTACGTTCAGCCGGATCAAATCTTCAACTCCATACAAGGCGGAGCGCTAGGCGATTCGGCGTTTCCCACTGGCGGCGGCGACATGATCATTGCCCTTCCGGGCGGCTTCGGGAACATCTATGGATTCGCTATACCCGGTCAGGGCGGCGGGGTTTTTCCTGGCGGGGGTGGTGTGGACCCAGCCAATCTTCAAACTATGATTAACCAGCAGATATATGATACCCAGAAAACACTTGTGGAGTCTGAACTAAATAGCGTTCGGCACATGATAGACGCTTGCAACCAGAAACAAATTGGTTGTTCTAGCGAGACAATTTCCAGGTTACTAGATCAGGAATATATAAATGAAGAAAAACTGGAGGCAATGAAGCGGAAAATTCAGCAGGCCCAAAACAAACTGGGGCTTGAACCTAATGGGGTCGGTATCGTTAATGCCCGACGGCGCGTCTCCTCGATCTTGCGAGACCCTAGAAATAAGGAGACCTTGCGGAATCTCATCAACGCAGAGAACAAGCTGGAAAAGCAGAATCGAAAAAAGGAAATTGCCCGTAATCCGTCTTTGAATAAGATGGCCCAATCGCTGAGACGAGAAAAGGATTCCAACAGAAGGAACGAATTGACCAATCAAATGAGGAATGAGAAGAACCGTCAGCAACAGACTGACATACGCAAACAGATGGGCCAGGAAAGGGATCCCAACAGGAGAAATCAACTCCAGCAGCGCCTGGGCTCACTGGAAAGAAGCGAAAAGGTTGGCAAACTGGCCCAGGCCTTACGCAACGAACGCGAACCTCAACGCCAGGCTGCTCTCCACAGTCAATTCCAGAAACTTGCCCGAAGCAGCGATTCAAGGGCGCCGTCTCAGCCAAGCATTGGACGCTCACAACGGTCCACCCCGGCAACTGGACCGTTCACAACGTCGTTCAGTGGGCGTATTCCACCCCGGCATAATCCGACCCTCCCCGTGACGCATAGAGGGCGGTCGCTTCAACCAATCGGACCAGCGACAAAGCCGCCCGCTCAGCTAGCCTCAACAATACCACCAGCGATCGGCGCGCGCCAACGGGGAAATGCACGATTACAGCCGACCGGCAATTCCGGGTCCTCGCGATCAGGATCTTCAGATACACAATCGTTGACCCGGACTAGGCTACCCCCGCCCAACAAGCCAACCCAAACATTGACATCGACGAGATCTATCCCGCAGGCGGGTTCGAGACATCCAAGCAGCAAGCCGCCCGCCGTTGCGAGTGTCAAACCGCCCGCTTCGACTGGGACCAGTAGTCGGGTTGAGAGCGTACGAACCACTACATCCTCTTCAGGCAGGAGGTCTTCAACAGCCGAACACCGTGAAACGCGACGTTCCGCAGCCGCTCAAACATCCGGAAGTCGAACGACACGCGCGCGGGAGGATTCAAACAGCCGCGAGAGAACGGCCCAACGGAACGAAATCGTAAGGAATACGCCAAGACCTTCGCCCACGACGACGGTGCGGATGGTCCCCGGGGGAGGCACAGGCGGTCTTTCTATGCCAGGCGGCGGACGCAGGCGGTAGGAACTGGGATGTTTCGTTGAGCCTAGGAGTTGACACAAACGCAAAACAGCGACCACTCCTGCGTTTCGCAGGCCTTCACGACTTTGTTCGAGAACACGAGGTGAACTATGACTTGCGTGAAAATGAGTCTGATCGTTGCCATAATGATCTGCGCCACCAGCGGAGTATTAGCGCAGGGTCCTTCCTGGTATCAGTTGGATACCGAAGGCACGGCGAAGTTTGAAGCGGGTGACATCCAAAATGCCGAGACACAATTCACCGCGGCCTTGGCCCTTGCAGAAAAGACCTTTGGGAAAAGTCACCTGAACGTGGCCATCTCCCTGACTAAGCTTGCCGACATCTACGCCTCCAAGCGCAAGGTATCCGAGGCCGAGGCCATGTATCAACGGGCCTTGAAAATCCAGGAACAGGCGCTAGGCAAGGAATGCCTCGACGTACGGGCGACCTTGGTTGCCTTGGCAGACCTCTCTGAATCACTAAACAAGTTTGCCGAATCTGAGCAGCACTGGCGACGGATCCTGGAAATCGACAAGAAGGTCTACGGCAGGCAGCACCCCATGGTGGCAGACACTCTGGTGCGTCTGGCCGAACTGAAAAAAGCTCAGCAACAGACCGCCGAGGCAGAACGGCTTCTGAAATCGGCCTTGACCATATCCGAGTCCGCGAATGGTAAGGAAAGCCCATATGTGGCGTCTATACTCGTTTCCTTGGCCGAGACCTTCGCTGCTGAAAAAAAGTTTCCACAGGCTGAGCAATTGGCGTCGAAAGCAGTCGAGATCAACAGCAAAGCGCTGGGCAAGGACAACATGAATGTTGCCCCTAGCCTCTCTGCTCTTGCAGATCTGTACTCTTCTCAGGACAAGGCCGCAGATGTCGAGAACACCTTGAAGCGAGTCCTATCCATCTATGAGAAGTCCTACGGCACGGATAGCCCTGACCTCACCCAAGCGCTGAACGAGTTGGCCAAATTCTACACGGCTAACGGAAGGTACGACGACGCCGAAGCGGTAATCAAACGAGCGCTGCTGATCAATGAAAAGTCCCTGGGCAAAGACAATCCCGACGTGGCCACTGCAATGATTACTCTCGCAAACATGTATTCTGAAAAGGGCGACTATGCAGCGGCCGAACCTCTACTCAAGCGTGCGCTTGAAATCTATGAAACGGCGCTCGGAAAGGACAACCCCGACGTGGCCACAGCCATGAACAATCTGGCCAATTTGTATTCGGTCCAGGGCAAGAATGCGGAAGCAGAACCTTTGTTGAAGAAGGCGCTGGAGATCTATCGGAAGGCCCTCGGCAATGATGCCCGAGAAGTGGCCATCGCCTTGAATAACTTGGGCAATGCGTACGTGGGACAGAAGAAGTATGTCGACGCAGAACCCCTGTTCAAGGACGCAGTGCGCGTGTATGAAGGCGCAGCGGGCAAGGAGAGCCCCGATGTGGCGGAGGTTCTCATCAACATGGCATCGCTTTGCGACGAGACAGGACGGCCCGATGAGGCAACTAACCTCAGAAGGCGGGCTACCAAGATCATAAACCGATAGCCAGTGTAGGAGTGTTGATTCAGTGGGACGTTCCAGACGTTATATGGCTATTCCGGACGCCAGGGCTAACTGCCCTGACCAGATTTAAGCGACAGTGGTCGTTCCCCGGGCGCTCTCGGTTCACTTGTGAGAATCACATGGACTCTCAATCACAAAAGGAGCAACGACAAATGAGATGGCGGGTAACGGAAAAACCGAGATTATTTTGCTGGTTCGTTTCACTCCTGTGTTGTGCGGTGACAGCCTCTCATTCTGTTGCAGCTTCCTTACAGGCTCCAGTAGGCAATGTTGTCGCCATTGAGGGAGATACCCAGATCGGATTCGGGGGTGGGTCACAATTTACGGCCGTGAGAACTGGGAGTGCCTTTAGGGTCAATGATTCGCTCAAGACGGGGGTCAAGAGCAGACTTTACGCTGAAGTCCAGGATGGCGCATCGCTGTCTCTCGGAGAACGCTCTCTTTTTGAACTGATCCATTTTGAACTCGGAATAGCAACCATCATGTCGTCTGAAATAACAGAAGGAATCGTCAGGTTTGTCGTTCCTCCCGCATCTGAGCGCACCATAGCGTCCCACTTCATTGAGACTTCGGCCGTACGGATCGAGGTGGTTCATGCCGACCAGCCAACGGATTTCGTAGTAGACATCAGCAATCCATCAGAGGCGATTGTTACGGTTTTTTGTGGAACCGTCAGAGTACACAGTAAGTCCGCCAGCCGCAAACAACCTCTTACTGTGTCGGACAGACAAACCACCACTGGGGCAAAAGGCCGTCAACCAACTGCGGTCCGTACGGCATCCATGGCCGAACTCAGGGAACTTGTAGTGCGAACCACGATCGCCGGTACACCACCGGGCGGGGTTCCTGAGTGTGGAAGGAAGCCAGACGGGATTAGCGGGACTCCTCCAGACCAACCTACGGACGGGATCCTTGTAGAACCTCCTGTGGTATTATGGCCTCCCTATCAGGACGGCCAGACCACGCAAACAGAGGTGGAATGCCAGACAAATACCGATTGCAAAAGCAAAGGCGATAAATGCAAATGCGAAAACTCCAAGTGCGTCAAACCACAATGCCCCGCAGGCAAGAAAATCGACTCACAGAAGGACTGCGAGTGTGTAGAATGCCGTACCAATCAAAAGGACGACTGCAAGACAGGTCCTCCGGATTGCCAGGAATGCAAGGACTCCAAGTGCGTCAAACTTCAGTGCTCCGGAGACGAGAGACCCAATCCGGCCACCTGCCAGTGCGGTGAAGTCCCGTGTGAGACTGTAGAGGACTGCAAGAAGTTCGACAAGTGTGGCGGCCAATGTTTGGATCTACACGAAGTCGACAATGATGGGCCTAGGAGATGTTGGTTTAAACGTACCGGTTGCCGCGATCTTATAGATCGAGATTCCCTGACAAGTCAGGGAGGAGGAGAATGGTTCGATGAGGTTTCGTGCGAGTGTAAACATGTAGACTGCAAGGATGATAAGCCATGCAGGACTGTACACAAGTGCCTTTCGTGCAACGAATTCGGACAATGTAAACACAAGATTTGTTCAGTGTATGCTGAGTTTAACGAAGAGACCTGTGAATGTGATTGCAAGGGGCCTACGCCGCTGAACCTCCCCGACTACCTCCGAGCTATCTGGAACGAGGAGCGCTGCAATTATGATGAGTACTGCATTGCTGAAAAATGCACAATCGACAGCTTCGGTCCTGACCTTAGGAAAAAGGCTCAGAATGATTTGGAAGCGATTCGCTGCATTCACTGTTATGGTGGGAAAGGGAGTTGGTACTGGTATGGTATCACCCAGAAAGGAACAGGATTATCAGACGCAGCCTTTCGGGATAAGCCAAAGTATGGGCGATGTGTGCCGTGCGACAGGCTTCAGTGCATGGACCTGTCCGACGACGCGAAAGAGTTATACAAAAAGTTTTCGGCCGAAGGAGGATTTATCACTGAAAAATTTTCCACAAAATGTGTTTCAAGATGCAAACAAGGCGAGACCTGTGACGGAAAGGGTAACTGCGTCAAGAAAAGCGGTAGTGGGCAGGGATTTGGCCTTACAGGCGAAGACAGGCCGGTCCAGCGAGACCAAAGGGTGTATGAACAAACGAGATGTGGTCCCTGTCAGGTGAAGACCGATTCCGGTTGTGTGCCGTGCGAGCGACTTCGCCTACATTGTCGCGACGGCCGATGTATTTCTCCGCCGCCTCCTCGATGCAAGGCTGACTCGGAGTGTGGGGCGTGCCAGACGTGCAAGGAAGGCCAGTGCGTGCCGCCGTCGCCGTGCCCAGAGGGAAGTCAGCGAAACATGAGAACCTGCCGATGCGAACCACCTCAACGGCAGTGTGACAAACCCTGCCAAATGCTGCAAAATGGTAGATGCGTGGCATGTTCTGAGCTGAACATGGAGTGCAAGAATGGCAAGTGCGTATCGCCCCAGAAAAAGGAATGCACGGTCGGGCAAGACCAGGGGTGCGGGCCTTGCCGAAAATGCCGACCCACATCAGTAGGGTACGCTGTCGGGAGCGATGGTAGCTACAAGGTTGTAGAGGGGCAGAATGGCCAGTGCGTGACTTGCGCTGAAGTGAACATGGAGTGCAAGAATGGCAAGTGCGTGGCCAAGGAAAAGATCGGCGGTAAATGCAGATCGGATAATGACTGTGGATCAGGGTATGTGTGTCAAAACGGGACGTGTAGAAGGATTATGGCCGCTGTCAGAGTTACAGGTCCCCAGACGTGCGGTCCCTGCGAGAAGCTTCAGCGTGAATTCCGGCCACATGCAAACCAGATCCTTCGGCGGTGTGTCCCCGAACCGCAGAAGGTTGGCAGACCGTGCGGTGGATCAACGAGTAGTTGTGCGCGATGCACTGCCTCGGGCGTCTGCAGGGAAAGACTATGTCCGAGAGGCTACCGACTGAGCCGCGGAGCCTGCGAGTGTAGGCCTATTCTGCTCCAACGACCTCAACAGCGAACAAAGCCACCTCAGGCGGCATCCCGGAGGGTACGACCAGAAGCCTCCATCCATGCTCCTTCTTCTAGAATCATTTTCCGAACAACTGTGACGCGACCGACTAATCGGCAGCCCCCTCGGACCACACCAACGAGGAGACCGACTCGAATGTATTAGAAGCGTGGCCTGTTTTGAGGATCTGCTCCAAGAAGAGAAAGAACGCTGCGACGATGACCATGGCCAACCCGGTCGATGCGTCTCGAGGACAAAAGTTCGCCTTGGTAAAACCGGGTCTATATACCCAAAGCCTCAGCGGCAATCTTTCATCAACCCGGAGACTATCCAGATTACATGGTGGCATTTATGCCATGCTCTTGTCTTTCATTGCGCTGCTTCTCGTGGGAGCAAGCAATCTCAGCTTCACTCCAAACGCTGAGTGAACATTTTCCTGCTTCCGCGGACGACTTAGGGTCCGTGGTTTCTACCGGATAATTTTCAACCGCGCGGCTGATCAACTCCTATTTAGGGAAACCGTGGATTTGACCTTTGGGCTAATTCACTTCTCCAACCAGAATGAATGCGCTCCAGAAAAAAGGGTGCTCGTACCAGATCTCAAGAAGCTTTCTCCAGACGTTCCGCTATCCAAACCTTGATGATAGATTGTCGAGGGACCCCGAGACGTTTTGCTTCTTCATCCAATAGTTGAATCATCCACAAAGGAAAATCTACGTTTACCCTTTTTTGTTCGTGTCGCGGTCTTTTAGCCTTAGATGCATCTATATATTTGGAGATTTCGGCGCCTTGATCGAATTTTGTGTCAAACTCAGAAGCTTTCATAAATTTCGACTTCCTCCCATAGTATAATTAATATACCTTAGGTATACTGCTATCGTCAATTTTTATTGCCCGCATCCTGTCTGACTTTTGCCCTTAGGACTCCCTTTTGAGCGCTGGCCAAGACTATTGGTGTTTTTTAGCTCTCTTTCATGTATAAAATCACGACAGGGAGCCAGTCATGAATGTCCTAATAATAGGCAATCCAGCAGCCGGAGCCGGAAAGGCAAGACAAAGGGCAAACAGTCTGGCCAAGATCCTGGAACATAACGGGCACAAGGTGGAAGTTTTTCTGTCACGGAAACCTGGGGACGCACTGGAACGGGCTTCTTCCATAACCCCTGATATTGAACGGATCGTCATTGTAGGCGGAGACGGCTCAGTTAATGAGACCCTGAATGGACTAAAAGACCCATCCAAGGTTCCTATCCTTCACATGGGTTGCGGCACAGCCAACATGCTTGCAAAAGAACTTGGGATTCCAAAAACCGCTTTAGGTGTCGCTCGGGTATTGGAAACAGGCGGCGCGGCTCGAATTGACATGGGCATTGCTTCAGGCAGAAGGTTCCTAATGGTCGCAAGTGTCGGATTTGACTCTTTCGTCACCAAACATGTTAAGGAAACTCGGAGCCTCAAGATGGGCTATCTCGGATATATTCGTCCGATCATCAACTCTTTTTTCGCCTATTCCCCGACCAACCTTACTGTGTGCGTAGATGGCAAAATGCCAGTGACAGGCCAAATAGTGATGGTACTTAAGCTGCGTTGCTATGGAGGCATTTTTGTCTTTGCCGATGACGCTCGACTTGACTCAGGTCTTTTTCACATCAGAGTATTTCCTGATGGTACCAGACCTTCTCTATTCAAATATTTTGTCGCCGGTCTCACTAGAAGCATTTCACGACTTCCCGAGGTGATGAGTCTTACAGGAACGCATGTAAGGATAGAAGCTGAGCATGCCGCTCCTGTGCAACTTGATGGGGATCATTACGGGTGGACTCCCTTGGAAATGCAAATCTTTCCACAATTGGTCCCCGTGGTTGTTCCTCGATAAGCTAGAAGTAAAGGCAAAAGCAAATTATTCTTGCCGCTTGGTTCCTTTTGAGTCATTTCGAATTTTGAGGAGAGCGGCTGAAACAATTTGTGTCGCCCCATGAATCTCTTCTGTGGTCGTAAACTTCCCCACTGAAAACCTAATTGTTCCCATTGCCCATTCCGGTAAAACCCTCATTGCCTGAAGCACTGGAGAAATAATTATTTGATCGCAGGAATGGCATGCGGAACCGGCGGAAGCCGCCACCGTTCCACTAATTTCGGCAAGAAGTTCGCCTGCGTTGACTCCTTTGAAACTTACATTGAGGGTGTTAGGCAATCTCTTCTCTGGAGGGCCGTTGAGCTGAATGTGCCCAGACGTTTCCATTAGCCCTGAGAAGAGCTTATCCCGCATCTCTCGCATATGGTTGACATTCCGTTCTAAATCCCTGGACGCAATCTCGCACGCTTTTCCAAGCCCCACTATTTCCATGACGTTTTCGGTCCCTGCACGATTTCCCCTTTCATGGCCAGCTCCGTGCATGAATTTTTCAAGGTGGGTTCCCGTTCGGATATAGAGCGCTCCAACTCCTTTAGGCGCATAGAGTTTGTGCCCGGCGATGGAAAGGAGAGCCACCCCCAACCCATTGACGTCTACAGAAATTTTTCCGGCTGATTGGGCTGCGTCCGTATGAAGCGCTACTCCGTGTTCCCGGGCAATCTGTGAAATCTGCTCGATTGGTTGGATTGTCCCGACTTCGTTGTTTGCGTGCATGATAGTGATCAGAATGGTTTGAGGAGTTATGGCCTTATAAAGATCCGAAATCTTCACCATGCAGAGTGAATCAACAGGCAAATAAGTGACCTCAAAACCATGTCCTTCCAAAAACCTACAAACTTCAATAATTGCAGGATGTTCAATCTGAGAAGTTATTATATGATTTCCCTTATCCTGATGACTGAACGCAAAACCTTTAATAGCGTAATTGTTTGATTCCGTTCCCCCGCTGGTAAAAACAATCTCATCTGGATCGCAGTTGACCAGAAACGCCACTTGCTCACGCGCTTTCTCAACAGCGCTTTTTGTTTGCATACCATACCAATGGGAGCTGGAGGGATTGCCGAAGTGATTTGTCAGGAATGGAGTCATGGCCTTTATCACTTCAGGGTCATGCGGAGTGGTAGCGTTGTAATCCAAATAAATTGGTTTTTTCATGGCCATGGTTCCATCCTTACGACCCTTCGGAATTGACAGGCTTGAAATCTCAGCATTTATCCCCTGCGTTTGGTAAGACTGACGATCCAGCGAAGATGCCTATATGACCCCGTCATAGGATAGAGATTGGAGTTCTTTTTCAGTAATTCCAAGCCCAGCAAGGATCTCCCTGGTGTGTTGCCCAAGAGACGGGGCCGGTTCATCTGTGGGTGGTTCGCTTTCAGAGAGCTTCAACGGGAACCCCAGAGATCTCTTACCTTCAGGATCGCGGTTTACCATGAATCTCGCCTGTGTCAGAGGAGAATCCGCTGCTTCGTTAAGATTCAAAACCGGTTCGCAGCACGCATCGGCAGTAACCATAGACTCAGTCCATTCATCTTGTGTCTTTGAAGCGAACAGTCTGGCAAGTTCAGTTACAACTTCAGGACCTCCGAATTGACCATCAAGCAAATCTTCCCTGCCGACAGCCATGCAGAAATTTTTCCAGAACTTGGACTCCAACGCCCCCAATGACATGTAACGACCGTCTGACGTCTTGTAAAGGCCGTAGCAGGGGAAACGGCCATTCAGCATCATCTTTCCCGGTTCAGGAAACTCCATGCCGGCTTCTACCCCAGCAAAAACCATTGTCGCCATTGAAAAGGCCCCATCATACATGGAGACATCCACGAATTGGCCTTTTCCCGTCCGATCCCGTTGGATTATGGCGGCAAGCAATCCAGTCAGACCCATGAGACTGCCGCCAGCCAAGTCAGCGATCTGGACCCCGGGCATTGCGAGTTCTCCATTGCGAGAGCCCGTCATGCCTATTATTCCTGCTAGCGCCAGGTAATTAAGATCGTGACCAGCCCTCATCTTGTTTGGCCCCGACTGCCCATAGCCACTAATTGAAACATAAATAAGGCGGGGATTGATGGCGGATAGAACATCAAAACCCAGATCGAGTCGTTCCATTGTTTCTGGTCTAAATCCTTCCACAAGAACATCATAATGGTTCAGAAGTTTCAGGAAAAGTCTCTTACCTTCGGGGTGCTTCAGATTCAGACCTACGCTTTTCTTGTTTCTGTTTACTGCGGCGAAAAAAGGAGAACTCTGCCCATCCCCCAAGAGGGCTCTGCTGTAATCTCCACCTGAAGGATTTTCAACCTTGACCACCTCAGCGCCTAAAAGCGCCAAGAGCCATGTCATATAAGGCCCAGGCAAATTCATGGTCAAATCAAGAACCTTAAGTCCGGATAGCGCTTGGGACATAACCTTTAGAACTCCTTTTTCAATGAAAAACTGGGATCTTTATAATTTCGATAACATCGCAAGATCTATATCTCGCCCACGTTCATTTTTCTGTTTTGGGACAGACCTTCGGCAATGTCTCCATAGATCGTATTTGGTAAACCCCTCTACTGAGAGCCACCACTTGGCCATCAATATCCTTGATTTCTCCTGAGAGTATAAACTCACTCTTTCCCTTCTTTTCGGCTTCGACTGTGATACGCCCTATTTCCTCTTCTGAAAGTAAAATTTCAATAGACAAATCCGTGTTTGCGGGCTTCAAAAAATGGATCGTCATTTCTTTCACAACAGGGTAAAATTTAGTTTCATCAAAACTGGTGTAAAACAATGCGCCACCGGGAATCTCGGCTAACGTAAATATTGCCCCGGCGTATACTCCACCAATGTGATTTTCATTCCCTTTCAAAGGCGTGAATAATTTTACCTGTCCTGGAGCCAATTCTAGCGCCTGAAGCTTCATGCGTTCCAGGAAGGCCACTTTTTTCTCAATCAACCCCTTTACTGTTTCAGTTGGCAGGCTCATGAAAGCAAATCCTCCCCAAAATGAGCGTTAGGGCTACTCTATATACGGGGTAGATTCGTGGGGAATTCCTGTTTTACGGAATAGGTTCCACTGTCCACCCCACAGATCCAATACCCATATTTCGGTATTTATAGCTCAGACTGAACACTTGACTGCGCAATCGCAGTACAAACTAATTTTCGGCCTTGACCCTTGCAGCGATGTCCTTCCTTAGTTCAGCCTTTAAAATCTTGCCTACTGAATTTCTCGGGATCGCTATTACAACTTCCAGGCGTTCAGGGAGCTTGTAAACAGCCATCCCAGCTTCTTTTAAAAAGCTCACCAGGCTTTCCAGGGTCAGGCTTTGCCCCTCTTTCGGCACAGCGTATACGCAGGTTCGTTCTCCCAGATCCGGATCGCTCATACCCACAGCGGCCACATCCTGGATCGCGGGATGGGCAAGAAGAGCGTTCTCAACATCCAGAGCGCTTACGTTAAAGCCGCCCCTGATTATTATATCCTTGGCCCGGTCAAAGAATTTAAGATATCGGTCACCTTTTATTTGAAAAAGATCGCCGGTACGGAAGAACCCTTCAGAGTCGAAAGATTTCTCCCCAAGGTCCGGTCGCTTAAAATAACCTGGAATCACATTGGGGCCACGATAAAGAAGTTCACCAATTGCGTCAGGTTCTGTCAACTCCGTTCCGGACGCGTCTACAACCTTGGTTCTGATGAACTTTGTCACAGGAACCGACCAGACGCTGCCTGGAGCGCCATAATTGGGGAACTGATCGACCCTGATATTAACGTCAGGGATGTCCTGAACACTTGATACAAAGGCAGTTCCCTCGTTTTGTCCCCAGATATTTCCAATGTCAACATTCCACTTTTTCTTGAATTCCTCCATGGCCCATATTGAGGTTGGAGCTGACCCAACGGTAATGGCCCTTATGGAACTTAAATCGAATTGCGCCGCAGTAGGATGCTTGAGTATAAGGTTAACCACTGCAGGCACTAATAAGGTATAATTAATCTTTTCCGTGACCATCTGTTTAAGCAACAACATCGGGTCAAACGGATGATGAAGAACCATGGTTCCACCTTGAAGAAGCCACGGCACAAACACAGTTCCCACGGACGCCATGTTCACCAACGGACCGGCCGTGAGCTGCACATCTCCGGGCTGTATGCATGGGCCGCATGCCAAAGAGGATTGACAACGCCAATTGTTGTGGCTCAGCGGACACCCTTTGGGCTGGGCTTCAGTTCCTGATGTCCAGCAGATTGTGAAGATGTCATTGCCATCAATTGGTATTTCAGAAACTTTGGGGCCCGGCTTTTCAGTCATCATGCGTCGGACGTCCTGGTACGTAAAAATGGTCTTGATGGAAGGGTTTTTCTGTTGAACCTCCCCTGCCATGGCCAGATGATCGAAACCATGAAAGGATTCAACGGTTATAATGGCTTTGGCTAGTGTCAAGTCCGCGACGTAACCAAGATCTTTTGATCTCCATTGCATGGCGGCCGGAGATATGACTGCTCCCACCTTGCATATCGCGAGGTACAACATGGCCAATTCCCAGCAATTGGGCATTTGGACCATGACTATATCATCCTTTTCGATTCCAGAATTGAACAGCGCTGTAGCCATACCATCAACTGCTTTTGACAGTTCGGAGTAAGAGACGTGATCCGGAGTGGTTCCGAGAAGAGTCTCCTTGTTAAGTGGATCGGCAATTGCGGTTTTATCGGGCATTTTGACCACATGCTCATAGAAGTGGTCAAGCAGGGTCTTAGATCCCCAGCAACCTTTAGCTGTATACTCTTTTATCGACTCCTGAGACGCCAGAATCATAACTTCCTCCTCTGTTCACCAGCATTTATTGGTTTGCGTTCCCGTCTATAACCCCATGAATTTGGCGGCTATCCCTTTCATAATCTCGTTGGTTCCGGCAAAAATGGACATGACCCTTACGTCCCGCCAGGCCCGGGCTACAGGATATTCCTCGCAATACCCGTATCCTCCATAAAGCTGTAAGCAGCCATCAACAACCCTTTTGGCCATATCCGTAATCCAGTACTTTGCCATCGACACATCAACAACCACATTCCTTTTTTCCGCATGGTCAACTACGAGTTTGTCGAGAAAAGTTCTCCCTAATTTAACTTCGGTGGCCATTTCCACAATCTTGAACTGAGTATTCTGGAATTTAGATATCGGCTTTCCAAACGCAGTCCGCTGCTTGCAGTAATCTATGGTCGCCTCAAGAGTCCTTTCTGCTATCACCTGGGCGCCAACACAGCACATGAGACGTTCTTGCTGCAGCTTATCCATCAGCATGGGAAATCCGCCGCCTTTCCGTCCGAGACGGTTACTCTTGGGAACCCTGCAATCATTGAAGAATAGCTCAGCGGTATCCTGGCTATGCCATCCAATCTTCTTTATTTTCTTTCCTTTCTCAAAACCCGGCGTTCCAGCCTCCACCAGGTAAAGGTCGACGGCTTTATGAGGAGCTTCCACCGCGGGATCTTTGACAGCTAGAACTACGAGATCGCATAGAATGCCGTTACTCGTGAAAGTCTTCTGACCGTTGATGATAACGTTGTCGCCATCATCCACCGCTGTGGTTCTCATTCCCGCCAGGTCACTTCCGGCATTGGGCTCAGTCATTGCCACCGCTGTAATAATGTCCCCGGAAATGCAACCCGGCAGATATTTATGTTTTAGCTCCTCGGAAGCGAAAGACGTTATGTAGGGAACCACGATGTCACTGTGAAGAAAAGCGGCAAGCCCAAAATGGTTGGTCCGTCCCAACTCTTCCATAAGGATCACGGAATAGAAAAAGTCGACCCCCAATCCTCCATACTCTTCTGGAACCTGCATACAAAGAAAGCCGTTATCGCCCATTTTCTTCCATATACTTCTGGGAACTATTCCGGCTTCTTCCCATTCATCGACGTAAGGCGTGACTTCCCTGGCAAAAAATTTCCTTGTCGAGTCCCTAAAAATCCTATGGTCTTCCGTATAGGATATGATCTCCATAAAGATCTCCTTCAACTTTTAGTTTAGCCTTTAGCAGGCTGGAAGCGAGGCGTTACACCGTCAAGAATGATTGCGCATAAATTATCCGCTGTTTTATCAGGATCAATTGAACGGCTGAAAATGGTGGCAGGCAGGCACGCGTGTTCGATACCCCCAAGTATCAATTGTCTGATTGCCGCTGCAGGAATATCTCGTCGAACGGAGCCTTCCGCCATTCCCTCTTCAATGACTTTAAGCAGGAAATCAGTGTACCGCTTTACCATTTGATAAGCGTCACTCAGAAAATAGTCGGCGTAATTTCTGACCTCCAGGAGGAGAATCCGTGCAAAGACCCGATTTGAATCATACATGTTTATGTGTGACCAAATTAGCTTTCTGAGTTGGTTCAGCGGTCCCTTAATCGCCTTGACCTCATTTTCAGTCCCTGTAATGTAAAAATTCAAATATTCCGCCAGCACCTGATGCAATAGGTCCCGTTTGTCCTTGAAATATTTGTAGATCAGAGCCTCGGTGACTCCGGCGTTTCTGGCTATATCGGAGATGGTAATTGAAACAAACTCCTTTTCACCCAAGAGAGTCCGCAAAGCCGCCATGATCTTAGCCTTGCCGGGAGGATGAGGCTTGTCCTGAAAATCCCAAAATGGGCTGTCAATAGCTTCCTTTTCAGCCATAATTCAACCATGTCATTTCGTGATCCATGCCACCCTTTTCAAACAATTTAGACTTTTTCGATCACAACAGCGGGAGCCATGCCACCCCCGGTGCAAAGAGTGATCAAGCCATAATGACCATCGATCCTTTCAAGTTCGTGCAAACATGTTACTACCAGACGGCAACCGGAGTTTCCAACGGGATGCCCTAGCGCAATAGCCCCACCGTTAGAGTTCACTTTTCCCCAATCGGGATCATACTCTTTTCCCCAAGCCAGAGGCACTGCAGCGAAGGCTTCGTTAATCTCTATCCTGTCGAAATCCTTCATGGCAAGTCCCGACAATTTCATTACTTTCTTCGTGGCTGGAATTGGACCTGTCAACATCATGACGGGATCTGCCCCCGCCACAGCGGATGTAACAATTCTGGCTCTGGGCTTCAAACCGAGTTCCTTGACTTTTCTTGACGACATCAACAGCACGGCCGAGGCCCCGTCACTGATGGGACTGGAATTGCCCGCTGTCATCATTTTTGTTCCGAACACAGGTTTTAAATTCGCCAGAATCTCCAGCGAAGTTTCAGGTCTTATCGTTTCGTCTTTTGCAAAAACCCTCTCCGTACCGTCTGCGCTCCGGATCTTTACTGGTACTATCTCTCGGTCAAACCGCCCCTCGGTCTCCGCTCTGTGCGCACGCTGATGGCTTCGCATAGCGAAGGAGTCCAGTTCCTCCTTTTGAATGCCCCATTTTTTGGCGATGAGTTCGGCAGCCTGACCCTGATCTACGAATTTGCCACCCGTTCGATTCAAATAAGCAGAGCCAAATGGCATACCGGCGGGTTTACCATTGGAAAGAGTAAGATTGAGCCACTCGGCTGCAATAGAGTATTTGCTCATGACCTCGCAGCCACAGGCTATAACGCAGTCTCGCCACCCTGCGATAATCTCAGCCGCTGCGAAACTCAATGCCGTGAGACTGGATCCACATTGTCTGTTGATTGCGACTCCAGGAGTGTCATCAGGAAAACCAGCGGCCAAAACACCCATGCGAGGCAGGGTGAATCCCTGCTCTCCCACCTGAGTCACTGTTCCCCCCAGAACATCCTCGATTTCAGCCGGATCCACGTCTACACGGTCTATGACTTCTCTCAGGACAATTCCAAGCAACTCATCCGGACGATATTGTGATAGGCTGCCGTTCTTCTTTCCTACAGCGGTTCTTACAGCGCTAACTATGAATGCGTCCTGCATCTGTGTCTCCTTATATTAGCCCGGAGTCCAAGCCACAGGCTATGAGTGAATCAAACTCAGGAGCAGGGGCAAGACCCGGAATTTTGAACTTTTCAGAAAGCTCCTCAAGTCTACGCTTTATGAACTTAACTCCCTTAAGGCTGACATAACGGGCAGGTCCATGCCAGCAATCCGGAAATCCGATGCCTAGCACAGCCCCAAGATCCATGCTGAAGAAATCATGCAAAACCCCTTCACTCAGGCACCAGAAAGCTTCATTCACCATTCCTAGCAGCAAGATGTCCTGAGACTCTTCAGCCGTCGGGATCGGCAGCCCGTTGGCTCTGACGATAAAATTGGCTGCGGATTCGTCTGGTAGCATCTTACGGTAATCTTTATAAAAACTAGGCTTGCCAGCCCCCACATAGCCCCCTTCGTACATTTTCATCAACGTCTTTGGAATGCTCATCCGATCTGGAAACCGTGAAGCCATAAAATTACCGGCATGATAAACCACGTTGCCCCCCGCTGTGCCATAAACATGCAAAGGTCCCTGCGGAAAACCCGCCTTGAGCGCCAACAGATCAACCTCCCACGGGCTAACCCCTAACTCTGCAAGGCGGAAGCCATTCATTACGTAGCTGCCGAATGTCCGACTTGTGTAAAATCCCGGACCGTCACTGACAAGGATAACTGTTTTGCCCATGGCCCGCCCTACTGTTACAGCCGTAGAAATCGACGAAGCGCTGGACCGTGGGCCCTGTATGACCTCGAGAAGGGGCATAAGTGGCACAGGCGAGAAGTAGTGCATTCCAACCACCATATCCGGACGTTTCGAGAACTCGGAAATATCGGCCATTGGTATGGTAGATGTATTGGAAGCGAACAAGATGTCGGGATTCACTTCCTGAACCCTGGTCAGGATTTTACGTTTGAGATCTAGGTTCTCAAATACGCATTCGATAACCAAGGGTACTTCTTTGAGGCTCGTGTAGTCATCGGTCCAGTCAAGGTTGGCCATAGTTGCGTTCTTGCGCTTCTGGGACCATCTACCACGATCAACTAAATCCTGGAGCGTAGATCCAATCTTCTCCACCGCTTTTCGAGCCGTGTCAGCGTCGACATCTATCAGAGTTGTCTTAATGCCTTTTTCCGCAGTGACTTGTGCAATTCCACTTCCCATAAGACCTGAGCCGATCACTGCAATCTTCTCCACTTTAGCCGCCTGACGAGCGTCAACCCTGACCAGCCTGTGACCAACGCTGGTCACCAAAGAGAAAAGGTCGATCTTGGCGCGGGTATTTGGATGACTAAATAGAGGGACGAAAAGGTCGACATCTCTTCTGGCAGCCTCGTCAATGGACAAGTCTAACCCGCCTTCCATTGAGTCCATAGCCGCATATAGATATGGCCGATGTGGGCAAATCCCGTAACGAGACCTCGCTACGTCAATTGCTTTTCGCTTTTCATCTTCGGTCAACGGTTCCGGGATTCCAAAGTCGGGATCATAGTTTCGGTTTATGATTCCCTGATGGTCCTCTATCCATTGCATTGCACGGGATTCAAGTTCCCTGGCATCGCAAATCGTGACAAAGCCGGTTTTGGAATATTCCTCAGCGGAACTGACCCTGCCGGTGAGTATCATAGTGACAGCCGTCTTAAACCCCACCACTTTCGGTAACGTTTGAGTTCCTCCACCCGCAGGGAAAAGACCTACGTTTACTTCTGGAAGCCCCATTTTGGAAGAAGTTGTCGCAAATACACAGTCGCATCCCCAAAGCAGTAGTTCAAAACCTCCTCCCAGCGCAGTCTGCCCGTCCAACACAGCCACCACAGGAAAAGGGCTCCCGGCGAGCCGGGCCAGAGATTCCTGATATCTCAGGGTGACATGCCGGATCACCGCAGGAGTGGGATCTGTAATTATTTCCTTGAGATTCGCTCCGTCGAGGAAGCTTCTTTTCTTCCCGGAGACTATGATCACTCCCCGGACCTTGTCCAATATCGACCTGTCGATGGCCCTTTCCAAATCCGCCAGGAAAATCTGACCAATGGTGTTGACAGGCCCGGCGGTATCTATCACCAGTGTGGCGACCCTAGTTAACTGATCAAGACTATATGTGACTTCAGACATGATTTTCCCCTTCTCTTATGCGCTGATTATTACGGCTTCTCCCTGGGTCAGACCGCCACAAATCGCTGCGACTCCGAGCCCCCCTCCTCTACGGCGCAACTCATACATCATGGTCATCGTGATCCTCAATCCTGAGGCCCCTACCGGATGTCCCATAGCAATAGCCCCACCGTTCACATTTATTTTCTGAAGAAGCTCGAACCATCGATCCGTGTCATCGTCAGCGAGAATCTTGGCGCTGACCAAAGGCATAGCTGCGAACGCTTCATTTATTTCCATCAGATCCATCTCGGAAAGGTCCAGCCCTGCCCTATCGAGAGCCTTTTTTATCGTAAGAGCCGGAATCCATGAAATCCCATACGGCATGTCGATCTCCCCCGCCGCTTCTACAATCTCCGCAAGAGGTTGCAATCCCAGTTCGGAAGCCCTCTTTTCCGTCATGACAACCATAGCGGATGCGCCGTCATTTAACCCCGGAGCGTTGCCTGCAGTCGTGGTCTTGGCCCCAAATACCGGCGGCAACTGCTCAACTTGGGCTATCAAGCTATTCGGCCTGGGCCCCTCGTCGCTGGATACGATAAAGGAGTCACGCCCCTTCCTCACTTTTATCGGTGATATTTCATCAGCGAATTTCCCAGACTGCTCGGCAGCAAACCACTTGCGATTTGAAGCCACTGCCCAGGCATCGAGCATGCGCTTGGGGACGCCATATTTCTCCGCCCCGTTCGAGGCGTCTACCGCAACAGAGTTGTACCCGGGATAACTGATTGGGAATATCTGATCTTTGAGTTTAACTTCTCCAATACGGACACCGGTTCTTAGTTCTCTAGACATGTGCGGCACTCTGCTCATTGACTCCACGCCAATAACCAGAGCCGAAGAGTATTCTCCAAGCTTAAGACCCCATAGAGCCATCCGAAGAGCAGTCAAGGGAGAACAGCAGGCTGTGTCCAATGTTATTGTGAACCGGTTGATTCCCAGCTTCAGGGAAATCTGACGACCCGTGACCGAAGCGGTTTCAAAAGACCCGGGAATACAATTCCCGACAAACACATGATCAATTTCGGATTTGAGGTCATGACCTTGTGTAATAAGGCATGATTGGGCCGCGTGAACGGCAAGATCCAAAGGCTCCATTTCCGATAGGGCTCCAAGATACCTGCCAAAGGGCGTTCTCTTTGCGCTCACAATTACATTTTTGTCCGCCATGCTGATATTCCTCCAGCCGATCCATTCGGTGAAAAATTTATCAAAATCGACTCAACACTTGGAGTTGCCCAAGGTTGGATTTAAGGTGTGAACGGATACGAAATCTTTTTCATGTAGAGTTGTCCTGTTGGTAAGTAATATTTACTAACCTGCGGCGATCTGTCAATACTTTTTTTGCCAAAACACATCAGAAGTTCCGTATAATTTAATGGATTGCGTTCCAGTTTTCAGAAATATCAGGAAGGAATGCCACGAATTTCTCGTGCTTTTACGCCCCTCTTGTCGATCCAGTGTTGCAGCCCACCCAGGTAAGTATATACAACGGGCGTTAAATACAAAGTCACCACCTGTGACAACATGAGCCCTCCAACTACGGCCAACCCCAAAGGCTGTCTCGAGTCACCACCTGCGCCAAATCCTATGGCAATCGGAGTCATACCCGCTATGGCTGCAATAGTAGTCATCATAATGGGCCGGAATCGTACCACTGATCCTTCGACAGCGGCTTCTAGAGGAGTTTTGCCTCCAGCTTCCGCTTCAAGGGCGAAGTCCACCACCATGATCGCGTTTTTCTTAACTATGCCTATCAGCATAAACAGCCCGACAAATCCGTACAAATCCAGCGTGAATCCAAATAACCACAGCACCAGTAATCCGCCGAACGCCGCTGACGGTAATCCTGCAATAATTGTCAAAGGATGTAAGAAACTCTCGTACAGACAGGCGAGAATCATATAAATTATTATGATGGCCACAAAGAGGAGAATCGTTAGGCTACGGACAGATCCCTCAAAAGCCTCGGCGGTTCCACCGAATTTGAAATGAATCCTGTCAGGGAGTATCCCGGACGCCGTTGCTCTCAATGCTTCGGTGACCTGGCCAACGGAGAATCCAGGCGCTGTGTCAAATGAAATGGTAACTGAAGGGAACTGCCCGTAGTGGTTCACAGTCAATGGGCCGGTTTTCGCTTTTAAATCTGCTACTACGTCGAGTCGCACCATCTCGCCAACCCTGTTTTTCAGATAGAGCGACGATAGTTGGTCCGGGTAACGCTGATCATCTTTATCGACTTCGAGCACGACCTTGTAAGTGTCTGTGGTACCGTATATGTTTGAAATTTCACGCGATCCGTACGATGAGAAAGCCGACTGCTCTATTTCTTCCGCCGTAATACCGAGCGAAAACGCCTTGTCTCTGTTAATATCGATGTAAGTTTCGGGATTCTTTATGTACAAATTCGAATTCACCCCGGTTATCTGAGGCATGGCATACATCGCATACGTAAATTTCTCAGCGTTTCGGAAAAGCGAAGCGGTGTCCGTTGATTGGAGAATCAACTGATACGGACTGGCTGAGATTTCAGTACTTATCTCTATTAGAGGCGGAACTGAATAGAATGTGAGCAACCCCGGAATAGAATTAACAATTGGGAAAAGTTCGGTCATAACCTTTTGAGCTGTGACCTTCCGTGGAGGCCTGTCATTCAAAAAGGCGATGGTGAAACCTTGATTCCGTTGTGGATACCCAGCCACATTCAGGACCGACCGGACGTTGGGGTTAGACCGCACCATAGGTTGCAGTTCCTTGAGCTTTTCCTGCATAGCCTCCGGTGAGATCCCCTGTTCGCTCACACAAAATCCGATGAGATAGTTCATATCAACAGGAGGAACAAACCCTTTGGGCAAAGCTATAAAAAGGTACAGGGTCGTTCCTAGTATAAAAACAGACAGCAGCATAGTCACAATTCTGTGATGAACGGCCAGGGTTAGCGTTCTCTTGTAGAATCGTAGCATGGCCCCAAAAATAGGGTCTGATTCGGCCAATCTACTCTGCGGACGCAACAGGCGACTGCTCAGCATCGGCGTAACCATCAGAGCGACAACACCGGAGATGACGATAGCTACTGTAATGGTGACAGCAAACTCATTCAGAACTCGACCATAAATCCCAGCCATGAACATGATCGGCACAAAAACTATGGCCAGACTGGACGTCATTGATATGATCGTGAAGGCAATCTGCTTCACTCCATCAACGGCGGCCTGAAACGGCTTCTTTCCCATCTCTAGATGCCGCACCACATTCTCTAGTACCACGATAGCATCATCTACCACAAAGCCTACAGACAGTACCAGCGCCAGCAATGACAGGTTGTCCAGAGAAAACCCAAACATGTACATCACGGCGAAGGTGGACACGATTGACAGAGGAATCGCTATACTGGCTATAAAGGTCGCCGCCAAATTTCTAAGAAAAATGAAAACAACAACGACAACCAGGATCACAGCCAGGACAAGAGTCAGTTTTACATCGTCTAGTGAGGCCCTGATAGACTGAGACATGTCGTAGACTACTTCGAGATCCACTGTCGGAGGCAACGAAGCCCTGATAGTCGGCATCAGTTTCTCAATGTCATCGACTATTCTTATAGTGTTGGAACCAGGTTGCCTCTGAACCGCAAGGGCCACGCACTTCTTACCGTTGTAATAACAATATACCTTGTCCGCGTAGACACTGTTTTCAACCTTTGCTACCTCATCAAGGCGCACCGGCTGACCTTCGACATACGACACAATGATTGGATCGTACGCTCTGGCGTCCATGAGTTGCCCAGAAGCTTTCAGGGTGTTGGTCTGACGTTTTCCGTCAAGTGTGCCTAAAGGCAGGTTCACGTTCTGGGCAATTATCGAGTTCCTAACCTCATTAATCCCGATATTCTTTGCGGCCAACAGGTCAGGCTTTATAAATACTCTGACAGTGAATTTCTGTTGGCTGTAATTAAGCACCTGCGCAACTCCCGACACCATTGAGAGCGCATTTGAGACAAATGTTTCCGCGTAATCATTCACTCTATAGAGAGGCATCGCGTCGGAGTGCATGACCAGGTAATATATGGGCCGCTCTGCCGGGTTCACTTTGGAAAAAGTCGGTGGACTGGGCATATTTGGCGGAAGTAACCCACTTGCCCTGGTGATGGCGGCTTGGACGTCCATAGCTGCAGCGTCTATCTTTCTGGAAAGGTCAAACTGCAAATTTATCGTGGTTCTGCCTTGGGCGCTGTTCGAGTTCATAGTCCGCAATCCCTCTATTGACGAGAATTGCTTCTCAAGAGGAGTAGCTACACTCGAAGCCATGGTGTCGGGGTCGGCTCCTGGTAACGTCGCCTGTACCGATATGGTTGGAAAATCTACTTGAGGCAGGGCAGAAACTGGGAGATTTCTGTATGCTATTACGCCGAAAAAGACCATCGCCACCATGATGGTGATGGTCATTACCGGACGCCTTACAAAAAGCTCCGTGGGGCTCATTATTTTGGCGCCTTACCTGAGCCGTTGGTGGCCTTGGGATGTTTAGGATTAGCCGCTTCTCTAGCTTTCTTTATTTGTTCTTTCGTGACCACCGAAGCGCCCGGACGCAGCATGAGTTGCCCATCGGTTATGACTTTCTCACCTGCTCCTACCCCTTCAGAAATGACCACCATGTCAGTTTCGCGACGATCTACCTTCACTGGTCGTATGGAAACAGTCTGGTCCTTGTTTACAGCCCAAACGTACTGGCCCTCGGCTCCGTCGTTGACAGCCACTGCCGGAACGAGCAAGGCGCCTATTGTGGTAGTGAGCTTTAAACGAACATCTACGAACTGCCCTGGCCAGAGTCTGGATTCAGGGTTCCGAAACGTCCCCTCGAGCGCAATCATTCCGGTTCTCAGGTTTATGTTGTTATCTATAAGAGTAAGCTTCCCCGACTCGGGTTTGTCACTCCCCCGTATCAAGACTTCCACTTCCAGCGGAGCGACTGAATTGTATTTGTTTATTTCGTCAAGAAACTTTCCAGGAACCGAGAACCTAACCTTGATCGGATGTATCTGTTTGATAGTAACCAGCCGGTCCTGGTTGGCGTTCACAATGTTGAAATTGTCTATATAAATGTCCCCGGATGGACCCTCAAGCGGCGATTTAATGAAACAGTATCCCAGATTAAGTTGGGCGCTCTCCAGCTCGGCCTGGTTTAGCTCCATCTGGTAAAGCTTGGAATTCATGTCAACCTGTTTGGTCTCAAGTTGTTCCTGACTGACAGCCTTTTCACCATACAAACCCTTGAATCGGATGTAATCCTTATTCGCCTGTTCGTATTGAACTCTCGCCTGGTTAACCTTCGCTTCGCTCTCCTTTACCTTGGTTTCGAACGGAGCAGGGTCGATAGTAAAAAGATCCTGACCGGCCTTTAGACTGTCTCCTGCCTTGAAAAAACGTTTTATTAGCTCACCTGTAACGCGAGACTTTAAATCCACAGTGTTATAGGCCGCAACATTCCCGATGGCCTTTATGAAAAGAGGAGTGTCTTTCTGAATGACTTCGGCCATGTCAACAGGAATAGGTCCAGTTGGCTTGCCTATGCCTTCCCTTGACTTCCCGCATCCGACCACCGTCAGTGATAAAACACACAGCATCGCAATTAAGGATATTCTTCGCTGCGCCGTGTAGACCAGTTTCTTTGATGGGTGATCCATATTAGCTACCATTCGATATCGTCGGAAACCAACCGGTGTTTTTCAACGTCTCGAGATTACAATAGATCCGAAAGGAATGTCCTGATAAATCCTCGCGACGCCGTTTTTTACCACTTCAAGTAGCGCCAGAAAAGTAACTACAATATTCCCTCTTGAGAAATCTTCAGAAAACAGCGATCCGAAGGAGAGCCATCGGTGTGTCTTTAGCCTCGTGATGATCTCTTCGATTTTGATCTGGATTGAAATCGGCTCGTTCCTGATCTCCATCGCCATTTTCGGCTCCCGTTTTTCCAACAGCGCTTGCAAAGCCGATACCAGTTCATTGATATCGATACTCACGACTGATCGGCCTTGTCCATCCAGCAAGGGCTCACGCCCGTCTCTTTCGAAAACCTCCCGGCCAAGAAGAGGCATGGCTCCAAGTTCAGCCGCAACTGTCCTGTATCTCCTGTACTCAAGTAAATGAGCCACAAGTTCCGCTCTCGGATCTTCAACATCATCGCCCGGAGTTCCGTCGTCTGAAACCGCCGCCGGCAAGAGCGTCTGAGACTTGAGATACGTGAGATACGACGCCATTACAAGATATTCCCCGGCCAATTCGAGATTAAACGACCTCATAATCTCGATGGTTTCCAGGTATTGTTCCGTAATGGTGGCTATCGGTATATCGCCAATGGAAACTTCATTTTTTTCGATAAGGTGGAGAAGCAGGTCAAGAGGGCCCTCGAAGATATCTAACTTGACCTCGTACGCCATGATTTACCTTACGAGACTTAGTAGCAAGTTTTCAACCGCTATTATCGGAGGAACTATCAAGAAATTCACCGCGCCTGTGAGCAGCAACGCCAGAAGAATCAGAAATCCGTAAGGCTCAATAGCTTCCAGCTTGTACGCCGCGGAGCGCGGAAGCATCCCTTTGAGCACGCCGAATCCATCCAGTGGAGGAATAGGAATCAGGTTGAAAACAGCCAGAACCACATTGATTCTGATTCCGTATCTAATGATAAGAAATAGCGGTCCCATGAAGAAATCGCTTGCAGGAGATCCATATCCCGCCATTGCCGCGGAAGCGATCAACTTCAGCATCAGCACCAGAATTATCGCCACAATGATATTCGCGACCGGCCCACCCAGACTGATCCAAAGCATGTCCCGCAAGGGCCTCTTTAGATATCTGGGGTCAACCGGAACCGGTTTTGCCCAGCCGATCATCCTGGTCAGAACCAGGGCCAGAGTTCCAAAGAGATCCAGATGGCTCAAAGGGTTAAATGTAAGCCTCCCCGCCATCTTTGCGGTAGGATCCCCAAGTCTGTATGCAATGTAGCCGTGCGTGAATTCATGCGCCGTTATGGCGAGCAGAAAACCTGGAGTAATTAGAACCAATTCTCTTAGGGATTTGAGGATGTCCAATTCAGGCATAGGATCTGAGAAGAGGCTCTTAACCCTAACTTGCGTTACGGTCTTTGGAATGGATGCAGATTGCTCTCCCTGAAGAGAGGCGCCGACACAAGGTCACGTAAAGCTCCTCTCCAGGGGACACTTGAGAAAAAGACAAGATAGGGAAACACTGGTAGGATTTCTACCACTATTTCTGCTTCTTTCCCTCTTGTTTTGACTTGTCTTTACCTTTACCGGAACCTTTTTTAACTGGTTCAGGTGGTTTTTCTTCCACTTTCTTTTTCTTGCCGGTAGCCCCGGGCTTAATGGTTTCAGCCCTTTCAGCCGCGGCTTCGGCTATCTTCTGCGCTTTTTTCTCTTGGAGCTTCTTGGTTTGGTCTTCAAGAAAAGCTATGCGGGCCAACGCCGTATTTACTTGCTTGACTCTAGCCTTTAGACGCTTGATCAGCGGATCTTTGTCTATACGCTTTTCATCAAAACCTTGTTCTGACAGGCTCTTGCGTCTTGTCTCCGACTGTTTGAGAAACCTGCTCTTCTGTTCCTCTCTTGTGTGAATGCTCTTTGACGGCATGATCATCCTCTGCTTGTGATTCTTGGACTCAGCAAGTCCTGTTCTGGCTGGGGTGGGAGGATTCGAACCTCCGAATGCGGGTGCCAAAGACCCGTGTCTTGCCACTTGACGACACCCCAGCAGGCGGCCGCATGAGACTCTATATTCAGGGCCCGGGGCTAATCTATTGTTATCCCCTTTTTCTCGGATCTGGCGATTATCGTTTTCCAGGACTTTGGAAACCGGCCAGGCCGAGGTTCCTCAATATCGTTTTCAATGAAACCAAACACTGTGGGGCCGCTTCCACTCATTACGGGTTTGTTTATTCCGACCCTCCTGATAGCGTCAAGGGCGTCGGAAATTCCCGGATGGAGCCGTTCAGCCACGGTTTGTAAATCATTATGGAGAAAATCCCGCGCGTCGTGGCCCTCTCCATATAATCCGTGTAGAATACCTGGTCTCATGGCGCCTGTCAAGGTTTTAGAAATCTCCTTGAAGATCCCCGCTGTGGACACAGGAAATCCAGGATTCACAAGCAGGATTTTTTGTGGCTGATCCAGGAATATCCTGGTGAGCCGATCGCCTATCCCCTCCCCTATCGCCGATCCGCCGAAAAAGAAAAATGGCACATCAGCTCCAACAGTCGCGGCTACCGGCATTATAGCTTCAATATCCAGCCATTCCAGATCAAAAAGTCTCTTCATACCCACTATCAAAGCCGCTGCGTTCGAACTGCCTCCGCCAAGACCGGCCGCTATAGGTATGTTCTTGCGCAACTCGATATCTACGTCAAAGCGCTGGCCGCTCAAACCTTCGAGCCATTTGAGCGCCTTGAAAACGAGGTTTGATTCAGTCTCGATTTCCGGCGCTCCCTCAACCTTCAGGGATTTGCCTCCACTGCTTTGACGCAGTATGATTTCGTCGGCGAGATCTATCTCCTGAAACACGGTTTCAATCTCATGATAGCCGTCAGGTCTTTTCCCAAGCACTCTCAAAAAGAGATTTATCTTTGCCGGACTTCGAAGTCGGAGACTTTTCATGAGATTTTACCCCTATTCCGGGGCGCCGGACAAAAGAGCCCCGTATCGACAAAAAAGTTTTCGCCAACTATTATGACATTTATCTTTTGATCTTAGTTCTAACAACATCCTGATTCAATCCGTAAGTTTCAAGGATTCTCGTAACTGGAGACAAACAAATCGTGAAACTGACACTGGAGCTTGGAACCAGAAAAGCGTTTCTGTACGCGCCCGAGGACGCTGAAGACTCTGCGGAGCGCCTCACCTTCTGGTGGGGTCTTACTACAGCTTCAATTAATCTGACAAGGCTCATTCTTGAAGGAAAGGATCTTGTGGGGGTCAAGGCGCTCGAACTCGGGTGCGGACTCGGCCTGGCGGGCATGGGAGCTTTGATGAAGGGCGCTGAAGTCACTTTCAGCGATTTCATGCCTCAAGCGCTGGAACTCGCGAGCCGCAATATAGCTCTGAATGATCTGAATCGCTCCCGAGCGCATTTTCTCGAGTTGGATTGGGGAAATCCCCCAGATTTGCCTGCTTTTGATCTGATCCTTGGCGCCGAAATAATATATGACTATTTCTTCCACTCCAGTCTGATCCAGTTACTCGAAAAGGCGTTGGCGACCGGTGGCAGTATCATGCTTGCGGACAGGAAAAGACTGGTTGTCGAGCGTTTTATCGGCCGACTGTTATCGAGAGGCTTTTCATGCCAATCAAATACGTCGGCTTTCAGTCACCATGGTTTTCCTGATCAGGAAATTACCATTTTTGACCTCTCGCGTTCCTGAAATGCGCTCCTACCTCGGCCGTACAGCGCCCCTGATTTCCCCAGTAACACCCCCAGTCATCATGTGGGATCTAACAACCATGTAAGTTACTATGTAGCTCTCCTGTGTAATAATCATACAGCCAAATTTGTTACCACCAAATATCCGTATCTAATTCCCTGATCAAAGTACCAAACGAAAGTCGTTAAGCTTGATACCAATTTCACCTTGCAAAGTTCGTTTTATTATGGTTTCATCTAAATTATTAATTATTGATTGCTTTGACGAATGATATTTAATCCATAATTGTTGGGGCGACTTGGAAATTAGGCCATAAGAGAGTAAAATAAAATTTATCTTCATCATTGTTTTTTGTGGTGGCGGATCGACCCCTTATAGCCATAAACATGAGCTTTGCAGGTGATGTATCGTTTTGCGTCGAATCTCGACAATCCGTAATTGATTATTCTTTCTAGTATTATCATTTAGAACATAAAAGCCTCATAACAACGTTTACTTTGTATTATCGATATGTTACAATTAATCGACGGGGCGGAGCTATGTAGGCCGTCCACAATATCATTCCACCTTGCCGCTGAGTTGAGGAAATAATACTGCACTCACGCATGGATACAACGGAACGTAGGAGTAGGCCCATATGTCTATCCTCCCCAATCATGACCCAGCATGTTTTCAGTATCTTGTCTCTAAATGGAAAGAATTCAATGAGATCTCAACCAACTGGGTCTTTAGACCGAATAACTAGCGTGATCATACCGATTTGCAAACGATACGCTATTATCAAGGCCATTGTTTTTGGATCTTTTGCTGTGGGCGATGTCTCCAAACGCAGCGATTTGGATTTGATGCTTATTATGCAGACGGATAAAAGATTTCTTGATCGTTATGATGGGATTTACAAGGATATAACTGATGTGGTTGAGCATCGCTCTGTTGATCTTCTGATCTACACTCCGGCGGAATTTGACAATATGCAGGATGAGCCTTTTATGCGACGAGTTGTCAAGGAAGGCGTCGTCATTTATGGCTGAAGCCAAGAACAGATACCTGGCTAAAAGATGGTTACAGACAGCGGCAGAGGACCTAGCGGCGGCTCGAACATTGTACGACCACGAAATGTATGCGGCTTCGTGTTTTCATTCCCAGCAGGCCGGCGAAAAATCGATTAAGGCGATCTGGTTTTTCGAAGACGAAGACCCATGGGGCCACTCGGTCAAAAAACTTGTTGATGAATTTCCTAAAAAAGATGATTTCCCGGATTTGGCCGAAGTAAATAACTTCGCCGCATTGCTCGACAAATATTATATTCCCACAAGATATCCCAACGGACTGCCTGATTTGACGCCTGGGCAGGTCTATATCCAAAGCGACGCCGCCGTGGGACTGGTTGCGGCTTCCGGCTTCATTGAACTTTGCAAGACCTGGATTGAAAGCAACCTACGTTCGAAATGACATGATTTTGAATTCATTCCCCTTTGGGCCGCTTCTGCCAGTACATTTGGATTGCGTAAACCAGCGTGTCTACCCGGATCTGAGTATAGGGTTTCCCCGACTGGGACGAGGTTTCCCATGAACGAAAATATATTAGCGGTTCGTGAATATATAGAATTCATTCGTGACGTTCAGGAAGAAGAGCCTATGAATAAGGATTTACAGGCCATATTTAAAGGTCGTCAGGAATATGCTGATGGTGAATATGTAACTTCGGAAAAACCTCGCCCCAATGGCCTATAAAGTTCTGCTTACCAAGACTGCATATAAGAGTTACCACAAGGTTACCGGGAATCTAAAGACGGGCCTTGATCGTTGTCTATCTAATCTTGAGATCAATCCCAATTTTGGGCCTGGGATCAAGAGACTAAAGGGCTTGCTGACTGTTACACATATCAGATTGGCGGTTTACGATTAATTTATGAGGTTCATGAAGAACTATTGCAGGATTAGAGTATATAGCATTCGACCTAGGGGTTACGGTTACAAACATTGATGATTTCTACATCGGGTTGGGTGTCCCCGCCCGTATATTCGCACGGCATAGCCGCGGGTAGGGTTTGGCATTCTGTCATCTCGAGCGAGCGCGGCGACGAGAGATCCATCCAACCCACTTATTCCCTCTATAATCGGTAATGTACGTGATTCGCGATGCAATAGATTTTTGTATGTGAATACCCCTCGGTATAAGCGAGTCAGTGGATTTCTTGAAATTACCCAAGGCGAAGCCCGGGGAATCCTTAAAGTCTTTTGCAGCGGTGGTGTTTGGTCAGCGTATTAAGAAGTTTTGTATCCGTGGTCACTTAATGTGCCAACAACTGGTTGCGCTCGCCGACCGTGGTCATGTTCTCTCCCGCGCTTTTCGCTTCAGTATCTAATCGACCTTTAGGAGCAACCACCACTGCCATTTTAATTGCTCAGGTTTCTTAACACACTAAAATGATTTTTCAGCAACACCGCTTGGTGTAAGTGTATAGCCAAATTTGCCGGCCTGACGAATCAGGTAATTGAGCTTTGAGTTTTTGTGTAGATTGCTCAGATAATCCTCTCCTAGATCTTTGAATTTAGCTCCATGCTTAATCACGTGGTATATGGCTTTGAGAATACGGTGAGCTACGGCCACAATCGCTTTTTTCGGACCGAGTCGAGATCTAAGACTAAAGAATTTTGCCCTAAAATATGACTTCTTGGTCCTGACCGCTGCCCAAGCCACTTCAATTAGGATTGTTTTTAGATTGCCTTTACTAACCGGACTTCGTCCAGAGTGTCTTTTTCCTGCGCTCTCGTTGTTTCCTGGACAAACTCCAGCCCATGAACACAAAGAAGCGGTATTAGGAAAAGTTGAAAGTGTCGGACCTGTTTCAGAAATGATGGAGCATGCTGATATGAAATCAATCCCGGGAATTTCGTTTAGTCTGTCAATAGCGTCTTCATAAGGTTTTAGAAGGCTTCTTAATCTGACTTGAATATCATTTATGAGATGCTCGAGATGGTCTACATTCGAAAGCATCTTTTCCAGCAACCAGCGATGATGATCTTCAAAAAAGCCTTGAATCGCTCGATATAATTCCTTGCCCTTAGATTTCAACTTCCCCCTGAGACATTCTATCACGTCTTCGAGAGCGAGTTCCTGGTCGTTTTTGAGTAAACGTTCCATCAGATTACGACCTGTACGGGTGAATATCTGAGACGCCACAGAATCGATTTTGATATTGGCGGACTCAAAAAGTTTGTGAACCTGTCTTTTGGCATCACCAAGATCCTCTATCTTACTCCGCCTGTACCTGGTCAGATCTCGCCATTGCCGGACATGTTTTTGAGGTATAAAACTTCCTTTTAATAGTCCGACTCTCAGGAGTCCGCATATCCACTGACAATCCGACATGTCTGTTTTTTTGCCTGGAAGATTTTTGAAATGCCGAGCATTAACAAGAATGATCTCAAAAAGACCTTCCATAATATTATGTACTGGCCTCCAATAGATACCTGTGCTTTCCATAGCTACAACAGGACAGTTATGATCGAGCAGCCAGTCCCTCAGGCGACACAAGTCATCAGTAAATGTCTGAAAGACCCTCAACTCACTGTCTTCTTGACCATTTTCGTCCGTGGTGATCAAGCACGCATTGATCAATTTCTTGTGAACATCGAGTCCACAGCATACCTCGTGCATAACTCTCAAAATTGATGTATTTTGCTGTTGGGTCATGGCATCCTCCTGATATTGTATGAAATCGTAATTCTTCTTCAGGTAGTATGCCATGACCCGCTTCTAAACAGTATTCTCATTGTTGGTTGTGCCTGCACAGGGCATGAATGTTCGTTAGAAATGACAATTAGGACCCCCCAATGAAAGTCGTTATCCTAGCAGGTGGTATGGGAACTCGGCTCGCCGAAGAAACCGATAATCGCCCCAAACCCATGGTCGAAATCGGCGGTAAACCGATCCTGTGGCACATCATGAAGATTTATTCGGCTTATGGATTGAATGATTTTATTATCTGCTGCGGATACAAAGGTTTCATGATCAAGGAATATTTTGCCCATTACTTCCTACACATGTCTGACGTCACGTTTGACATGCAAAACAACTGCATGGAAGTTCACCAGAAGAAGGTCGAACCCTGGAAAGTCACGCTCGTTGACACGGGATTAAATACTCAGACTGGCGGCCGACTCAAGAGAGTCGCTTCCTATCTCGATCAGGAGGAATTCTGTTTCACTTATGGTGACGGCGTATCAGACGTGAATATCCAACAAGTGATTGATTTTCATAGGTCAGAGAAAGCTCTTGCGACATTGACCGCTGTAATGCAACCCGGTCGTTTCGGCGCAATAAACCTCGATAAAACAAAAATGATCAGTTTTCAGGAAAAACCTCGCGGTGACGGCGGCTGGATAAATGGTGGTTTTTATGTTTTATCTCCGAAAGTAATTAATTACATTGATAACGATAAAACAATCTGGGAACGGGACCCTCTGGAAAAAATGGCCAAAGAAGGTCGAATGTCGGCTTATCTCCATCCCGGCTTCTGGCAATGTATGGACACCATAAGGGACAAATACATCCTAGAAGATCTTTGGGATTCTGGTACTGCCCCTTGGAAGGTGTGGGATTGACCCCATCCTTCTGGCACAACAAAAAAGTCCTCATAACCGGCCACACCGGCTTCAAAGGCAGTTGGATCTCGCTATGGTTACAATCTTTGGGAGCTGATGTAACCGGATATGCTCTCGCTCCACCGACAGACCCGAGCTTGTTTGATATAGCTAATATTGAAGATCATATTTGCTCTATAATTGGCGATATCAGGGATTTGCCAAAGCTGCAATCCGTAATAGCAGAGAAAAAACCTGAAATAGTTATCCACATGGCGGCTCAGGCTATTGTTAGAAGATCCTATCATGATCCTGTTGAGACTTTTTCCTCCAATGTTATGGGTACTGTCAATGTGCTCGAGGCGATAAGACTCACAGATAGCATAAAAGTGGCGTTAATCGTAACCAGTGACAAATGTTACGAAAACAGGGAATGGCTATGGCCGTACCGGGAAAACGAGCCCCTCGGGGGACATGATCCCTATTCCAGCAGCAAAGCCTGCGCAGAAATAGTGACCGCCGCATACAGGAAATCGTTCTTCAGCGCAACTAACAAGAACGACCGTCAAATATTGTTGGCCACAGCTCGCGCCGGCAATGTAATAGGTGGTGGCGACTGGGCTGCAGATAGGTTAGTTCCAGACATCATAAGGGCTTTTCACAAAGCCGAGCCGGTCATAATCCGGAATCCTGCCGCTATGCGTCCATGGCAGCATGTTCTTGATCCGCTCAACGGCTACCTGACGCTAATCGAAAAACTATGGGAGGGTAACGCTGAATTCGCCGATGCATGGAACTTCGGTCCTGACTATTACGACGCTAAATCTGTGTCTTGGATAGCCAACAAGATGGTCGATCTATGGGGTAATGGAGCTTCATGGAAAACGGATGACTCCGTTCAGCCTCATGAAGCGCACAGTTTGACCCTGGATTCCACAAAAGCACGCACTCTATTGAAATGGACGCCTAAATATGGAGTTGCTGAGGCGCTAACCAAAACCGTAGAATGGTACAAGACATTTTATGATGGTTCTGATGGGCGAACGTTAAAGAAAATGACGTTGGATCAGATTGAGGAATATTCAATTAACGGCCGAATTTCCCACGGTAGAACCGTGGGCTCATGAACGTTGCCCCATCAAGAGGGGCAAATTGGACAACTTTTAAGAGAACTCACCTTTGGCCCCTTGTGGCCAACATTCGTGAACCCATGGCTGCGCCGTGGGTGGGCTGTTGCCATCTCGAGTGAGCGAAGCGACGAGAGATCTATCCCCGGTCGGTGTGGCAATATTCGCTACTGTAGGCGCATTCCCCGACAAAATTGATTTCTCTCTTCGTTCAAAATGACAGATGGTGGAACAGATGTTGATTGAGTCGGCCTGTGAGGGTATGATTCGATTATGAGGATTGTCTCTCCGGATATTCTTCCCAAGTTCTGGCAAAAGCATACTGACGCGGAAATAGCTTTGAAAGTTTGGTTGGCTGATACGAGGAAGGCTCAATGGAAAGAACCGCGAGATATTGAGAGGCAATTTAGCAACGTTAGAATAATTGGAGCCAACAGGGCCGTATTCAATGTCAAAGGAAACAACTACCGTTTAGTGGCTGTCATTCAATATAAAAAGGGATTGGTAGACATTCGATTCGTTGGGACTCACGCAAAATACGACAAAATAGACCCGCGAGAGGTCTAACCCACAATGGTTCGATTTAACCAAAGGGATTTTAATATGCAGATTAAGCCAATTCGCACCGAAGATGACTACAAATCGGCATTAGCTAGAGTACGTGAAATATGGGACGCTGAGGATGGAACACCAGAGTCCGATGAGTTGGACGTTCTGGCGCTATTGATTGAGGCGTACGGAAATGAACATTATCCCATAGTTCCTCCTGACCCAATCGACGAGATTGAGTATCGATTGCAGGAGACCGGGATGGCGCCTGAACATGTTGAGATAATGATCAACAGAATCAATGAGTTAAGGCCCAACGCCAACGTTTTAATTCTTGCCAATCAACCTGTAACTTCAGCTAAGCCCAAAAAGCTCAAAAATAAACGGGCTCCTAAGCCAAATCAGAACATTGTCACTGCTTGAAAACTCTAAAAAGAACACCAATTAACCCTTCAACGTTTACACATCGTGGGGTTTTATGGCATAACCTTACATGCTGTGGGTAGGCTGCTGTCATCTCGACCCTTGGGAGAGATCTTGTCCTTAACTAGCCCTGAAAGGGCGTCTTATGCCAGCCCCGGCTGAAGGCCTGGGAATCGAACGACGTTCGAAAGGACGTTCATTAGCATCCAATAGTGACGGGGGCCCCTTCCCGAAAATTTCCCACGGTAGAACCGTGGGCTCATGAACGGCGCCTTGAAGAGGGGGCAAATCGGACAACTCTTGAACCCATTCCCCTATGGCCGCCCTCCCTCTGTGGCCCAACATTCGTGAACCCATGGCTGCGCCGTGGGTGGCTGTTGTCATCTCGAGTGAACGTGTAGCAGCGACTATTATCATTTCGACGACCAACGATAGTCATTTCGAGTGAGCTTTGCGACGAGAAATCTACCCAACCCCCGTATGACCTCTATGGCCGGCAATGTATGTAATTGCGGACGGGATGGATTTCTCGCTTCACACGAAATGACACGGGTAAGCCCTGAATGGGCGTCACAATCCAGCGCAGGCTAACGGCCTGGGCATCCTTGCAGGTGGTATGGGCGCCCGGTTCGCCGAATAAACCGACAATCCTGGATTCAAACACCCTGTGCGTGGTATATTGACCACAAAGTGAGGTTTCGGACATGTCTGACACTGAATCCCTTAACAGAATAACAATTAACCCGAGAATATTCGGCGGAAAACCAATAATTCGAGGCCGAAGACTTGCTGTCGAACATGTTTTGGGTATGCTGGCCGCAGGGGACACAATTGAATCCATCCTTGAAGGATATCCATGGTTGGAGCGTGAAGACGTGCTGGCGTGCCTATTGTACGCCCGAAGGATCGTTGGGCATGAACGGGTTGAGCCCATGTTTTCGGACACTGGCGTATGAAGTTGCTTCTCGACACGTGCGTTTGGGGCCCCGCTTCACAGCGTCCTAGATCTGAAGGTCATGATGTAGTTTGGGCGGGTGAATGGCCCGAAGATCCTGGAGATGAAGAGATTCTGGAACGAGCCTATATTGAGGGTAGAATCCTCGTAACGCTGGATTAGGATTTCGGAGAACAAATTCCGTCGGAGTATAATATTGAAACAAAAGACAGGGTGTCCCATGCCAACACCAATCACAATTATAGAAATTGAAAAAGAGATCAAGAGCCTCTCACGTGACGAACAGTTGATGTTAATGGAAAAACTTGTCAGACAGTTACGGAAATCAGGACAATCTGACAGTGAACTCGATTGGAAACATCTCTATGGCCTTGGTAAAGATCTTTGGAGGACTGAAGATGCCCAGGAATATGTCAACAGCCTGAGAGAGGACAGACTGTGACTCTGTCCGAAGAATTTGCTCGTATAAATAGCGTCTTCATCGACACAGCCCCCATCATCTATTACCTACAGGGTCACCCTGAATTTGGCCCACTTGCCAGAGAAGTTGTGATTGCCATCGAATCAGGAAGTTTGGCAGCGTATTCATCGGTTCTAACTCTAACTGAAGTCTTGATAAAACCGGTAGCCATCAATGATGTGACGCTTGCGCAAAAATTCGTTCAATTCATCAAATACGCCAAGCATCTTACTCTTATCGAGATATCAGAAGGGATAGCAGAGACTGCCGGCAATTTGAGAGGCCGTTATTCTTTTCTTAAGACCGTTGACGCCTTACAAGTGGCTGCTGCCCTTGATGTGGAGGCGGACGCATTTCTCACCAATGATGCGAAGCTAAAGCAGATAAAAGAGTTGAGAGTCATCTTATTAAAAGACTATTTACTTTCCTAATTCGTGGTTATTTGCATCATTATCTCGAACGAGCCTTGAAGAGGGGGCAAATATGATCACTCTTGAGAGAACATCCCCTACAGCCCTGGAAGGGCGGCGTCAGAATAGACCATAGCAACGCTATGGGTAATAAATCCGGAGCGCATTCCCCTTTGGGCCGCTCCCGCGGTCCAATATTCATATCGTAAGGGTTCAAAGTCTTGAACCTTTTTTGCGCCGTGGGGAATTTGGGTTGCAGTTAATCATCTTTGACACTGACCTTGATCTCTTTTAAAATGAAATCAGTGCGGAGGACGCTATGCTTGCCAAAAAGATTGATGAATTCAGTTCAGATGATTTGATCACTTATGATTTTGCCGATACAGAACATCAGGCTGAATTCGACGCTCTAACCAATAATGAAGATCGTCTTGATTACATCGAACTCACAAAAGGTATCGAACAGGTCAAAGACCACGGGACAATATCGCTGGACGAACTTAAGGCGCTCCTGAGTGCAGAATAGTGGATCAAAGCAATATCGTGTCAATATTAATCGACATGTCTCAAAAGAGATCACGCGGATTCCTAAGGCAATAGCCTCCAAAATACTGACCAAAATATCTAGGCTCCAACAAAATCCTTTCCCCAGTGGTTGCAAAAAGGTGTCAACTCTGGAAAATGGCTACAGATTGAGGCAGGGAGATTACAGAATCCTGTACGTAGTAGATTTGTCTTCGTCCATGATCACGATAGTCTCTATTTCTCACAGGAAAAAGGCCAATCGGAACATTTCCGACTAGCCCTGAAGGGGCGTTTTATTCCAGCCTAGGGTGAAGGCCTTGGTTGGGACGATCGAACGATGTTCGAAAGGACGTTCATTAGCGTCCAATAGTAACGGGCGTCCCTGCCCTACAATCCCCCACGGTAGAACCGTGGGCTCATGAACGGTGCCTTGAAGAGGGGGCAAATTGGACAACTCTTAAGAGAACTCACATTTGGCCCTTGTGGCCAACATTCGTGAGCCCGTGGCTGCGCCGTGGGTGGATTTGGATCGTTCATTTCGGTTTTTTGTTGCTCAAAATGTTGAGCCGCTCCTGCGCCGTGGGTGGTGGTTGTGATTTGGCCTGCTGTCATTTCGACAGAGCCTTGCGACGAGAAATCTTACCAAGTATTGTGTAACAATATGGCCTGTCATGTACGTATTCCGCTGCGGGATGGATTTCTCTCTTCGTTCGAAATGACATTCCCCAACAAGCCCTGAAAGGGCGTTTTATGCCAGCCCAAGGCGAAACCCTGGGCATCCTCGCAGGTGCTATGGGAACTCGGCTCGCCGAAGAAACCGATAACCATCCAAAACCTATGGTCGAAATCGTGGCCCAGCCAATGATCAGTGATTGCCAATTTCGATAAAAATGGATAAGCTATTGATCAAGGAGAACTATCATGGCTGTTCCAATAACTCCTACGCCGGTCCAGACTGGTGGTTCAAGATATGGAGGCAATTATGCTTAGAGAAGAGCCGTTCTCTTTTAGAGTTGTTATACGGCAAGAGCCTGACGGCTGGGTGGCGCATTGTCTTGAGCTAAACCTTGTGACTGTGGCTGAGACGGTCAATGAGGCAGAGTCGGACATCATCGATGTAATAGAGTCTCACGTCCGATATGCTCTTGAAAATGACAATTTGGAATACATGTACCATCCGGCCCCACTGAGTGTTTGGAAAGATTTTTTCAACTGTGAGGACCGGGAAAAAAACTCTTACCGCAGAGACCCCATATTCAAAGATGATTCTTCACTTATTCCCATAATTGAAGCTAGCAAGTGCTTTTATAGACAAATTTGTCATGCCTAAATCCCCTGTACGGTTCAAGGATCTGCTCAAAGCCCTCAAGCCGTATCGAGTGAAAGTTAAGCGGGGCGGTAAAGGATCGGAGACTATCCTGGTCCGCCCTCTTTCCGAAAACTCTCCGAAGGGGCCGCAATACACTATAAAAAAACATGGGACAAACCCAGAGATATCTTGGCGTGTCATCGAAGCGTTACTTGCAAGCCTTGGCATTCCTAAAGACGCTGTTTGGCCCTAAAGCCGAGATAAGTCATTCCACGATACATAGCGCCACCTTAGCGACGAGAAATCTTACCAAGTATCGTGTAACAATATGGCCTGTCATGTACGTATTCCGCTGCGGGGTGGATTTCTCTCTTCTTTCGAAATGACATTCGCAAGCCCTGAAAGGGCGTTTTATTCCAGCCTAGGGTGAAGGCCTGGGGGGAATCGAACGATGTTCGAAAGGACGTTCATTAGCGTCCAATAGTGACGGCGTCCCTTCCCGAAAATCCCCCACGGTAGAACCGTGGGCTCATGAATGTTGCCCCATTAAAAGGGGCAAACATGACAACTCTTGAATATATTCCCCTTTGGGCCGGCTTCCCCCGGTCCAACATTCATATCGTAGTGGCTCAAAATCTTGAACCCCTTGCGCTATAGGTGGGTGTTTGCATATTGAACCTTTATTGCGCCATGGGAATTTTGGATCTTGTCTTTATTCATGGTGGCGACGGGCGTCCGCGCCTATATATTTGGATTGCCTACAGGTAGCGCCCTGGAAGTTGCAATAATCGGCTGCAATAGGTATGCTTAACTTAGTCCGAGACAATAGGAAGCCCCTAGGAGCTTGTGACGAAAACAGGAACAGCCACAATTGGAACAGAAGGGAACGAAAACGTTAAGCTACCGGCTCATAGTTTTGAAGATCCGGCTTTCCAGGCTGAATTCGAGGCATTAACCGAACCGGAAGATAGATTGGATTATTTAGTTGCTTTTAAAGCCTTCGCTAGTCCAGAGCCGGAAGAAACCATAACGCTTGAGGAAATGAAGGCCTTGCTGGAAGTTGAATGAACATGAATTACCGTTTAGCGTCATAATCGAAAAGACGGCTCAAAAACAACTCCAGTCCATTCCGAGATCCGACGCCATAAAAGTCTTGGTTAAAATCGATGTACTTCGTGCGGATCCAATGCCCAGAGGCTGTAAAAAGCTTTCTGTGCCGATGTCATCATTTAGGGTTCTCTCCGGGAATTACAGAATAATTTATAAAATAGATTTCAAAGATCGTGTAGTTATCATTCGAGATGTGGGACATAGAAAAAGCGTTTACAAGCAAATGCAACGTTCTAAATAGCATATCGCCTCGCGAGAGATCTTGATCCTTCATAGCCCTGAAAGGGCGTCGTCAGAACAGACCATAGCAACGCTATGGGTAATAAATCCGGAGTGTATTCCCCTTTGGGCCGCTCCTGTGGCCCAACATTCGTGAGCCCATGGCTGCGCCGTGGGTGGATTTGGATCGTTCATTTCGGTTTTTTGTTGCTCAAAATGTTGAGCCGCTCCTGCGCCGTGGGTGGTGGTTGTGATTTGGCCTTCTGTCATCTCGAGCGAGCGTAGCGACAAGATCTTTCCAATCCGTTTATTTACCCCTATGGTCGGCAATGTATGTGACCCTCGACCGGATGGATTTTTCTCTTCGTTCGAAATGACATGGTAGAAAATAACCACCAAAGAATAGCCAATGAAGCTAATTAGTGTCGTTACCCCATGTTTCAATAAAGAAGAAAATGTTGAAGAGCTTTATCTTCGGATCAAGGCGGTCTTTGAGAAACTGGACGGTTACGATTACGAACACATTTTTGCTGACAATGCTTCTACCGGCAATACAGTCAAAATATTGTCACGTCTAGTCTCAAAAATAAAGTATGCCACATTTCAGCTACTTGACGACGAAGCGGTCCTAAAAGCGGCGGGATATTAATGGTTGACAATGAATTAGCCGTTTTTGAAAACTATAAAATCCGTCGTCATTACGACGAACAGACAGAAGTCTGGTATTTCTCTGTGGTCGATATTTTACAGGTTCTGATACAGCAATCGGATTATCAGGCGGCTCGAAACTACTGGAAAGTTTTGAAAAACCGTTTAAGAAAGGAAGGCAGCGAGTCGGTTACAAAATGTAACCGACTGAAACTGGAAGCCGCAGACGGAAAGAAATATCTGACCGATGTTGCTGATCCGGCAACACTGTTGCGAATTATTCAGTCTGTGCCCAGTTCCAAGGCTGAACCGATAAAATTATGGCTGGCAAAGGTAGGATACGAGCGGTTGCAGGACATGAGCGATCCAGCTCGTTCACTCGAACGTGCCCGTGAATACTGGCGTGAGCAGGGCAGAAGCGAAAAGTGGATCCAACAGCGGATGCTTGGTCAGGAAACCCGTAACAAACTTACTGATTATTGAAAACTGCAGATGTAGGGGAAAAGGGCGGACAAGATAGCTAAAAAGGCTCGGTTGGAGTTGGAGGAAAAAACACGAAAAAGTGTTATTACATTCGAAAACTATCTTCCAACGGCGACAAAAAAAATTCCGTTAAAACATAAACAGGTCAGCAACGAGGAGTCTGATTGATTGACATCTCGACAGAGCCTTGCGACGGCTGTCATTTCGAGTGAGCGAACAATGTCATCTCGACCCTTGGGAGAGATCTTGTCCTTAACAAGCCCTGAATGGGCGCATTAATCCAGCCCAGGTTGAAGGCCTGGGGGGATCGAACGACGCTCGAAATGACGTTCATTAGCGTCCAATAGTGACGGGCGTCCCTGCCCTACAATCCCCCACGGTAGAACCGTGGGCTCATGAACGTTGCCCCGTTAAGAGGGGCAAATTGGACTACTCTTAAGAAAACTCACCTTTGGCCCTTGAGGCCAACATTCGTGAGCCCATGGCTTCGCCATGGGGGTTTTGCGGCACGTCATTCATTAAAGGTGATTCAATTGTTCGCAATAAAATGCTACTACAAAGACGGCCACATCGAGCTTACCGAATCAATACCGGAAGCCATCTCATCTGCTGAACTCAACATCGTTGTAATGCCGGAACAAATTTCCAACTCCGAGGCTGAATTCCAGGCCATTGGCTTGAACAGTTTCTTCAAAACCAAGGACGATGCTGAGATCGACTGGGAGAAATTCTTTGGGCTTGAGCAATGTCTTTGGCCTAACCCTGAATATCTAACGATGATTTTCATGAATAATCCTCCCAAATGCCGTTTCTTCGGAAAGCCCTTAAAAAAACTTCTGTTGACCTTAGAGCTTATCCAACTCCCAATTCGTGTTTAAGTCCGCAGGATCTAGAAAAGATGCAGCCGCTTTATGCTTTTCTGACTCATGTTTCTCATGAGTGTTTTCTCTTACTCCGTGTCAATTATCGGCACTGCTTTTTGTAAGAATGTTCAGCCGAAGCATGTGCCATAATTTTGCGGATCTCAATGTAATTACTGCTATATCTGAAAAGTCAATCTCCAATAACGGAGTGTGACGTAGGACCGTTCAGCAAACATCCCAACTTAATGGAGGCATCATGTCATTACGTAGTAAGATTAATGGGTTATACCAACTATGTCAAGTTTTTATGCTTCAGCATCGCATTAGTCTTAGGGCACTACGGCTTTTACCGACAAACATAAATGGCTTCAATTATTCTCAGAACTGGGTGCCTGCTGTACCCGTAAGTGAACCGTCACCGGCTCAAAAATCACTCACAGACATGGAGAATACAAACCCTTTAAAGGCGTTTTTCGATTCCAGAGATACGGGACGAGGTATCTGGAAGTGGGCACATTATTTTGAGATCTACCATCGCCACTTCAAGAAATTTATTGGTAAGAAAGTTAATCTTCTTGAGATAGGGGTCTACAGCGGTGGAAGTATGGAGATGTGGAGGGATTATTTTGGACCAAATTGTCAAATTTTCGGCGTAGACATACAAGAGTCGTGCCGAGTTTACGACAATGATTACACGCATATTTTTATTGGAGACCAGTCAGATCGTACGTTTTTAAAAAGGCTCAAGAAGGAAGTGCCGGGCATTGATATTGTGATTGATGATGGCAGTCATATGGCAGCGCATCAAATCGTAACACTTGAGGAAATGCTACCCCATCTTAAGCCTGGGGGGGTGTATGTCTGCGAAGATCTCAGTGGAGATTTCAACGGTGGTTTCGCCAGTTACACTTTCGGACTCGTAGAAACGCTGAACATGTGGAGTGGTCCCGTGGAAACTGGAATTACTCCTAATCAGTTTCAGACCTGGATTAAGTCTATAAGTTGTTACCCATATGCAATAGTCATTGAGAAATCGGAGACCCCGGTTCGGCAGTTCATTGCTTCAAGACATGGCACGGAGTGGCAACCATATTAACCCTACAATGCGACATATTGTTTTTTTGATTGTAATCTCAACTTTCGCTCTTGGCTAATAGCCTAAGTCTAATGAGAGCTAGGGTCTCTTTCATAGTTGTTTGAATTATTTCCATGACCAGTTGTTCCGTATTCTTCGCAAAATTCTCAGATTTTGTCACACACTACTGAGAGTATACGAACCAAAGCTTCAGCAAGAGAGATGTCGTGGATTTCCTCTGAAGCGCTCAGGAAAAGGGCGCCTATTGTCCTATCATCCGAGGAACATCGTTGTTCCACAGCCAGGAAGCTATACCGGATCATGAAAATCGATTAATGGGCCACAATAGAGTCGAAATCACGGACTTGGATCTCGGAGTCTAGCTTTAGATAGTGTTTGGCCATCTTGAAGAATACTTCGATATCCCAACGCTTTCCATAAATGCGGACTACATCCTTATCCGGCAGAGCAAGATCAGTGCATAATATGGCAAGCCATTTCTGGCTATTATTACGGTTGCGAACAAAAACCAGCTTGGCCTCGTGTTTGTCTCCGATTCCAACTATCATCGAGCCCTTGATATTAGCTTTGCCCGGTCGTTTCCTTATCTTGCAATAGATCTTCGAAAGTGTAAGAGATTGTCCATTAAGCTCGTAAAAAAACTTTTGGGGTATTTTTGACCATGCAGATGACATGGATATGTTCCACAATGGATCGAACTACAACCGGAAAACCAAACCAGGAGTCCATCAGCAAATACTTTGCTCGAATTGAGAGCCTTAAGGCCCGTTTAACCATGGGTACGATCAACTCTGTGGACTTCACGAAAGCTTCCCTTCGTCTTTTAGCGCCACAAGTCCTTTGGTCCATTGTCTTGGTGATTCCCTGGATTTGGTTCTTCTCTTTGGTTGAAGTGAGCACGGCATGATCACAGGGAATGAATGTCGCTCCGTCTGACCAGCCTAGAGTCAGCATTCTGAATCCTTTGATAAATTTCTTGGATCAATGATCGTAAACTTTGGACAGAAGCTCTACCTTGCAAGACCGACTTCGATCATAGATGGTAGTGTCCAATATCAAGACCTTCTCTCTGTCCGTAGATGTAAGAGGCTCCAAGAAAGCCATTGTGATCATTTGGGACAAAAACCCGATCAGACGACGCCAATTATACCTGTGACAACTGAGGAATCTGTAAACAGTGTCTTTTCCCATCTGAGGCTTAGAATTCCTGTGAACCCCGGTGAAGATGTTTTTACCAACAAAGGCCAATTCAAAAATGGCACTAAGAACCAAAAGTGGCCTGATACCACGGAACTGCCTGATGCCGGCTTGGTTTAGCAGCGTGCAAATCTTAAACCGAGTCATAATTGCGTCGATCCGATCGGTAAGCTCTTGATCCACTGTCTCAAATGGAGCAACTCTCATTGTGGAGCGTCCTCCCTGTGCGATTTTTTGTCCGCAATACTTAAATAGCACATCGGACGTCCATGCCCGAGACTATTATGCCGTTTTAATTACCCTTTTGTCCTTTTTATCAACTGCGGAAGTTGAGTAATATTAGTTGAAATTTAAAAAAATAAATTCCAATGAAGTGGAATCTCAGCCCGGTATTGGTAATCTGATCGTTCGACTCTGGTGTCATTTGACCAGGCGCCGTCAGAGACAAGTTGGCCTGCTGTTGGTATTGATGCTGGTCAGCGCATCTGCCGAGGTAGTCACAGTTGGCGCTGTAATTCCGTTCATTGGAGCGTTGGCGGCCCCGAATCGTATCTTTGATCAACCGATCGTGAGAAGCATGGCAAATGCCCTTGGCATTGCTTCATCCGACCAACTTATATTGCCTTTCACCATAGCTTTCGCTCTTACGGCGATTACCGCCGGAATCATACGCTTCCTTTTGTTGTGGGCTAGTACACGGCTTGCTAACGTCATGGGAGCTGATTTAAGCACCGAGCTTTATCTCCAGGCTTTGTATCAACCTTACCGGATACAAGTGACCCGTAACAGTAGCGAGTTGATCAGCCGCATTAATGCCAAGGCTTGGATGGCTGTAACGGTTATTCAGTCGTTGCTTAATTTGGTTGCTTCTGTTTCTCTGGTTATTTTTCTGGTACCGGTTCTAATGGCAATTGATCGACTGGCAGTCACAATAACGGCTGGGGTCTTCATAATTAGCTATGGGTTCATCACTCGGTTATCTCGAGCTCGGCTATATATCAACAGTCAGCGTGTTGCTAAGGATAGCACCCTGGTTGTTAAAGCACTACAAGAAGGGTTCGGGGGCATCCGTGATGTTATTCTTAATGGGGTGCAGTCAGTTTATAGCGACATTTTTCGTAGAGCGGACTTGCCCTTACGTATCGCCTCATCTTCAAACACTGTCATTGCCACCTGTCCGAAATTCGCCATGGAAGCCTTGGCCATGGTTGTGCTAGCCGGGTTAGCTTATGGTCTTAACGCCAAGACAGGAGGTTTCAGTGACTCTTTTCCGGTTCTGGGCGCACTTGCTTTGGGCGCTCAACGTCTCCTTCCCGCCCTTCAGCAGATTTATTCAAGCTGGGCCTCAATTGCTGGGAGCCAGGCCTCTTTGACCGAAGTAGTTGACATGCTCGATCTGCCTTTGCCTAACGAAGCTACTGATCCTGGGCTCGCACCCCTTGAATTCAAAGACTCCATTCGTTTTGAGTCTGTGCGTTTCCGTTACTTGACAGATGGACCCTGGGTTCTGGATGGTCTCAATTTCACAATACCAAAGAGGTCAAGTGTTGGTTTTGTAGGCGCTACCGGCAGTGGTAAGAGTACGACCTTGGATCTATTAATGGGCCTTCTGGACCCAAATGAGGGCCAGATACTTGTAGATGGACTCTCGATAAGTGGGCCCTGTCGCCGCGCATGGCAACGTCTAGTAGCCCACGTTCCGCAAACCATTTTCCTTGCTGATACGACGTTTTCGGAAAACATAGCTTTTGGAGTCCCCCTCAAAGACATTAATATGGAACGAGTCCGTGAGGTAGCACACCAGGCTCAGATAGACGATTTTATCGAAAGCAGTCCCGAGGGGTACAACACATTTGTTGGTGAACGAGGTATAAAACTTTCGGGAGGTCAACGCCAAAGGGTCGGTATCGCTCGGGCTTTGTACAAACAAGCCTCAGTTTTGGTATTCGACGAAGCCACCAGTTCCCTCGATAACGCCACAGAACAAGCTGTTATGGAATCAATAGAGAAATTAAACCGAGATTTCACAATCCTAATCATTGCCCATAGACTCACTACTGTTAAACGCTGCGACAAAATCATAGAACTTGCACACGGTCGCGTAGTTGCCCAAGGTTCATACGAAGAATTGCTGCAAACTAGTCCCAGTTTCAATAGAATGGTTAAAGCTGTAGCGTGATACGGTAACTGGGAAAGTTGTTATCTTTGCAAGTCGCCTTTGAATGATATCACTAACGACACAGGCAAGCTAAGAAATGGTCTAATGGTATACGACATTTGAACGTGACTTTTAAGCGCAAGCTGCTTGTTCATGCTGCTGCCCTCTGTTTTCATTAGTCTAGAGTAGCTTATGCACTAAAGTCAGCGTCCTTTTTCCCCAAGCCATTACCGTTACTACAGTTACGACAATCGGCTCAGTTTGGAACTGACAGAAATGTATCAAATCAACCCCAATGCTCTTTGCAGTCAAAAAAGAGGCTAGTTCATGAACAAACCGGGACACTGCCGATTTTGCGAGAAGCCTTTAACGCACACTTTTGTTGATCTAGGATCATCGCCCCCTACCAATTCTTTATTGACTCGCGACGAAACTCAACAAATGGAGCCATTCTATCCTTTACACGCCTATGTTTGCGACGAGTGTTTCCTTGTACAACTTTCCCATTCCATTACGCCAGACGAAATCTTTAGAGAATATGTATACTTCTCTTCATATTCAGATACATGGCTGGCTCATGCTGAACAATATACTTCAAACATGGTTGATCGGTTTGGTTTCGATAATAACAGCCTCGTGGTGGAGATCGCCGGGAACGACGGCTATTTGCTACAATATTTCAAAGAGCTAGGCATTCCTTGTCTTAACATCGAACCAGCGCTCAATGTTGCTGATATGGCACGCTCCAAGGGAATTGAAACAATAACCGAATTCTTTGGCGTGTCGCTGGCCGAACAACTTGTTTCCCAAGGCAAAAACGCCGACTTACTCTTGGGCAATAACGTGCTCGCTCATGTGCCGGACATTAATGATTTTGTCCGTGGCATGAAATTACTCCTGAAGCCAAACGGCGTTATCACAATGGAGTTCCCGCATATCCTGAAACTTATGGAACAAACCCTTTTTGATACAATCTACCACGAGCACTATTCATATTTGTCGCTTTGTACAGTCAAAAGAATTTTCGAAAGCCACGGTCTGGGACTCTTTGATGTTGAAGAGTTTCCCTTTCAAGGCGGTTCTTATCGCATTTACGCTCAGCAAGCTGATAGTGGCTCCCAAAAAGCGACTCGCAGATTGAACGACACGATTCAGATTGAAATAGATTCGGGGCTTTCAAGCCTGGAAGCATATGGTGATTTTTCTGAAAAGGTCAAACAGACCAAACGCAAGCTGGTGTCACTTCTAATTCAAATAAAGAACCAGGGTAAATCGATTGTCGGTTATGGAGCGCCTGCTAAAGGGAACAATCTATTAAATTATTGCGGCATTAGGACAGATTTTCTGGATTATACCGTTGATATTAGCCCGTTAAAACAGGGCTTGTTCATACCCGGAAATCATATTCCGATTTTTCATCCTGATAAAATCAAGGAAACTAAGCCTGATTATGTCCTTATTTTGCCGTGGAATTTGAAGGATGAGATTATGGCTCAGATGAGCCACATCAGGGATTGGGGCGGTAAGTTCATAATTCCAATTCCTGATCCGGTTATTTTTTGATATTCGATGATATTTACCGAAATCAAGCTGGCAGGCGTCTTCATAATTGATATTGAACCTATTTCAGATGAACGAGGCTTCTTCGCAAGAACGTTTTGTAAGAAAGAATTTCAACAAAGAGTTCTCGTTTCTGAATTCGATCAATGTAGTGTCTCATACAACAAAACAAAGGGCACATTGAGGGGAATGCATTACCAAGCTGCTCCCCACGCTGAAACCAAGATAGTGTCCTGCATAAAAGGCGCTTTCTACGATGTAGTGTTGGATCTGAGACGTGAGTCTAACACATTCAAACAGTGGGTTGGAGTGGAACTTACTTCGGGAAATCGCCGTTCATTGTATATTCCAGAAGGTTGCGCTCATGGATTTCTCACACTGCAAGATAACAGCGAGGTCTATTACCAGATTTCTGAATTCCATCATCCAGAATCCGCTCGAGGTGTCAGATGGGATGACCCGGCGTTTGGGATAGAATGGCCTGTTAAAGTTGCCAATGTTTCATCGCGGGATCAATCTTATCCTTTCTGGAGAGTTTTTTGAAACCACGAATCTATTACACCAAGCATTCAATCATAGGGAAATATGTGGCATATGCCACGGATGTCGTAGGGGGACATAAGGGACGCCTTACGAGACCTGAAACGCATTTAAAATGGTCCCTGCATTGAGAGCGCTATGACCCTCCGTGTCCTTGTCACCGGCGCTACGGGGTTTGTCGGCAGGCAAATTGTTCGGTCGCTGGCTGCGCAAGGCGCCGACATCGTTGCGGTGGTGCGCGAAGGCAAAGTGTCGCAGGTTGAGGCCCTACCACGTATCACTGGCGTCACCTCGACACCCGATGCCTTTGCGGAATCCCCTGACTGGTGGGCGAGGGTCTGTAAGGGTGTTGATACTGTCATCCACGCCGCCTGGTATGTGGAACCCGGAAAATATCTACAGTCGCCCAAAAACCTCGATTGCCTAAGCGGTACCCTCAATATTGCCCGAGGCGTGGTTCAGGCAGGCGTTAGACGGTTCGTGGGTGTGGGCACCTGCGTTGAATATGACCTGGAGCTTGGTGTGTTGTCGGTGGTAACGCCACTGAAACCCCTCACCCCCTACGCCGCGGCCAAGGCCGCCGCCTACATGGCGCTCTCGCAGTGGCTCCCTGGCCAGTCAGTGGAGTTTGTCTGGTGCCGGTTGTTCTACCTCTATGGGGAAGGTGAGGATGAACGCCGATTGGTGCCCTACGTGCGCGCTAAACTGGCTGCAGGAGAAGTCGCCGAATTAACCAGCGGAAAACAGATTCGCGATTTTCTGGATGTGGTCGAGGCAGGACGTCTCATTGCGAAATCGGCCATTGGAACACAGCAAGGCCCGGTGAACATCTGCTCGGGAGTATCCATTACGGTGCGCCAGTTGGCTGAGCAAATTGCCGATGAGTATGGTCGGCGCGACCTGCTCAAGTTTGGGGCGCGACCCGACAACTCTTTGGATCCGCCCTGTGTCTTTGGAATCAGGAACTTATGATGTTATTTGCTACTTCACACTAAACAGAGGAAAGAATAATGGAAGGCATGGACATGAAACTTGGTTCGACATCAACCCATGATATCGAACTCACAAATAAAATGTTGAGTATTGCTAAAAAACGACCGCTGGAAGAAATTTTTCAAGCGTTTCCAGCTTATACGAGACGACAATTGCTGACAAGATTCTTGGCATACTACGAACTATTCAAGAAGATTCAAGACACACCAGGATGGATTGCTGAGTGTGGTGTGTACAGAGGGTTTAGTTTTTTCTCTTTAGGGAAGTTTTTAGAAATATTCTGCATGGGTGATAAAACAAGAAAAATCATCGGATTTGACAACTTTAAGGGATTCACACCCCTTCACCCGAAAGATGGCCCCCCTGATCCTAAAGTTACGAGGCATGAAGGCGGAACTAATCCAGAAGACTTTGAAGATGAATTTATGGAACTCCTCAAATGCGCTAATAATGATTGCTTTGCGCCATGGGCTGAACGAATGGTTTTGGTAAATGGTGATGCCAGAGTAACGATTCCGGACTATTGCAATAAAAACCCAGGACTCAGACTGTCCATGCTCCATATTGATGTTGATATTTATGAACCCGTCTTGACTGCCTTTGAACACTTATATCCTAAGGTATTACCGGGTGGAATCATTGTGCTCGATGAGTTTGCGCACAAGGACTGGCCTGGTGAGAGTGCTGCTCTTGAAGACTACTTCAAAGCAAACAATTTGCTCACACCAAAACTACAAACCCTATCATGGGTGGGTAGTCCTACCACATTTTTTATAAAAACCGAGTGGTGAAAATGAGAATCTTGCATTTGAGCACTCATCTCGGCGGCGGCGTAGGAAGGTTTTATAAAAACATATTACGGTATGACCTCGAAAATGAACACGTTTTTGCCCTGATAGAATCACCCAAGGATCGCCAATTGCTTCCTGAGGCTCATCAGTGGTTTTTGGTTGACGCACACGAACATTTTCATTCCGAAATTGAAAAAGCCGACATTGTTCAAATAGAGTTTTGGAATCATCCTAAGCTATATTCATTTTTGGTCAATATGAGCGCATGGCCCTCATGTAGGCTTGCTCTTTACTCTCATGTATCTGGCATATTCCCACCTGCTTACTTGCCCCCTGCGCTAGCAAAGTCAGTTGATAAGCTTTTGCTTGCCACGTTTGCGTCAAAATTTAGCGATGCAGCAACTGAACTCAAGGATGATCTGACGGTCGTTCCCGAATTTGGCGGGGGGGATCGAACTGCGCATATAAAAAATAAGCCGCATTCTGATTTCGTAGTTCTTTATATTGGGTCGGCCGATGCACTAAAGATTCATCCGGAATTAATTAGTTGGTGCGTCGAGCTATGCCAAATAGACAACATGATTAAATTCATCTTTTGCACACAAGATGACTCCAAAGCATTGAGCCGTCGCGTGCCAAAAGATCATATAGAAAACTTTACATTCTATGAGAGACTAGAGGATCTCACAACGGTTATAGAGTTTAGCGACATATTTGGTTACGCATTGCATCCGCGTCACTTCGGCACAGGTGAGCAAGCTTTGATCGAGGCAATGAGTGCAGGTTTAGTACCGATTGTAATGGATAATCCTGCCGAGAGATTTATTGTAAGTAATGGTAATACTGGAATTCTCGCCAAAAGCGACAAAGAATATAAGGATGCGGTCCTTTTTTTAAAGCGGAATCCTGATGTGCTGAACTTGTTTAGACAGCGAGCACGGCAAGCGGCAAAAAGCTTAATGTCGGCAGAAAACACCACAGAAATATTTCACGCCGTATACCTTCACATGGCAAAAATGTACAACAAGAACAAGCATAGTTTTCCACTTGCAGATGCGTCACCGTGGCAATTATTTTTGATGTCGCAGGGCGACGACGCAAAAGTTTTTGAAAGAGCTACTCAAAATGTGGACAGAGTGCAAGCGAAGTTCACTCGTTGGCAACTGAAATATTATGATAACCACCTTTCCCCTAAAAAGGGGACACTATCGCAATGGTACGGAATTTTTCCCGAAGACGAAAGGCTTTGTCTCGCAATGAAAACAATTTCAGAAGCTAACATGTTTGAATTTAACAATGAGCTAGGTTGACAAATATAGACAGATGGATCAAGCAAAATCTTCGGCGTGGTCTCTTGCCAACACTATTAATAAGGTCTAGTTTCCAGCGGACTTGAATCAGACTGCATTTAATCTGGGAACCATGCTTATTTACCGGCTTGAACCGAAATTGAGAAAAGGGGACTGACTCAGATGAGAGTTTCGCTAATTGCGCCACCCAGGCTATCGGGCTTAAGGGAGATCAAAACCAATATACCGCCAACGGCGCTTCTGTACTTGGCCTCAACGCTGCGTGCCCACAACCATACCCCATGTATTCACGATTTATCCATTGTCTCTGGGCTTACAACAGACAACAGAGACGAATTGCCGCAGGCAGTGTTGCAGGCAATTGACAGATTTACTCCAGATTTATTCGCTATCAATTGTTTTACCACATTGCATTTCCGATCAATTTCCCACATCTCGAAGTCGTTACGTAAGCAATACCCCGATATTCCAATTGTCCTGGGTGGGGCTCACCCGAGCCTCTTTCCCAAGGATATTCTCAAGAATTGTTCTTACATTGATTACATTGTTGTAGGGGAAGGAGAAGAACAGATTGTACAACTTGCAAACATGCTTTCCCTCAATGGAGCCAACGGTGATCTTTCCCATATTCAATCTTTTGCATGGAGAAAGGAAGGAGAGATCATCTACCAGCCACGCCGAAGTTTTGTGGGTGATTTGGATTCGTTGGCCGACCCAGCGTGGGATCTGATAAATATTACCGACTATTATACCGACCATTCTGACTGGAATAATCCTAAGAATCAAACATTCCATCTTGGAATACCGATTTTATCATCCCGCAGTTGTCCATTTGGGTGCAACTTCTGTGCAGCATACACGATTATGGGGCGGAAGCTTCGCCTGCGCTCTCCACAGCGCGTTGTTGATGAAATGCAAATGCTTCATGAAAAACATGGACAGAACTATTTTTCGTTTCTTGATGATAATATGAACGTCAATAAACCCCACATTCTTGCAATCTGCGCTGATATTTGCAAAAGAAACCTTAATATACAATTTGAAACACTCAGTGGCCTGCATATGGGTTCTTTGGATAGTCAAGTGATCGATGCGCTTGAGCAGGCTGGATGCGTATTTGTTCGTCTTCCCATTGAACATGGTAACGATCGGATCCGTAATGAGGTGATCGGCAAACGACTGGATCGCGAAAAAATTTATGAAGTATGTGAAGCCTTCAAAAAAACAAACATCCGTATTTGCGGCATGTATATTATGGGGTTTCCTGAGGACTCTTGTGAGACACTTGAGGATACCCGAAAAATGATACTTGAGCTGCAAGTTGACATAAATATAGTATTCAACTTGCTCCCTTTTCCGGGCACACGAGTTTTTGAACAGGCATTGAGAGACGGACTTTTTTTGCGGAACTACGACCGGGATCTTTTATGGACTGGCGAAACTGCCTTGGACCCGACTGATACTGCAAGCCAATTCATTTTGAAACCTTACAACATGACCATGGATGAACTTGTGATCTATCGCGGTATCTTTGACAAGTTAAGAATTTTCACAAATGAAACGGTTCAGGAATAAAATAAACATGGACACATTGCAGTCATTTGAAGAACAAAAATTGGCCAATATTTTGGCGCTTGGCACCGATGAGAAAATAAAAGAGGTCTCGCTTTTGTGGATGAAGAATACCGGTAGTCTCCAATACGCTTACAACTTCTCCTGGCTTGGTCGTCCTATAATACAATTGCCCCAGGACATAGTTGCCATGCAGGAACTGATTTGGCAAACGAAGCCCGATCTCATCATAGAGACCGGCATTGCCCATGGCGGATCTCTGGTTATGAATGCATCCCTGCTGTCCATTCTGGATTACTGTGAAGCGGTTGAAGCTAATCAGATACTTGATCCGTCGAAGAGTCTCCGGCGGGTGTTGGGGGTCGACATCGATATCCGTTCCCACAACCGCGCTTCCATCGACGCCCACCCCATGAGGCACAAGATAGACATGATCCAGGGCTCCAGTACTGACTTGGATACTATCAAACAGGTTTGCGAATATGCCAAAAGGTATGAGCGTATCCTTGTTTGCCTCGACTCAAATCATACACACGATCACGTTTTGGCTGAACTTAGCGCTTATGCGCCACTGACCTCCGTGGGTAGCTATTGCGTGGTGTTTGACACACTCATCGAAGACATGCCGCCCGACCTGTTTCACGATCGACCTTGGGGCCCCGGCAACAACCCCAAAACCGCAGTGTGGGAATATCTCAAGACCCACCCGGAGTTTGAGATTGATAAGAGCCTTCACCACAAACTGCTGATTACCGTAGCGCCGGACGGGTATTTAAAAAGACTTCGTTAAGAAAAGGGACGATCGCACCCAATTTGTTAGTCAAGGCCAATATAATAGCGAACTATGCAGGGTCCATATGGTCGGCCTTGATGGGAGTGGTGTTTGTTCCGCTTTACATCAGGTTTATGGGCATCGAATCGTATGGCTGATCGGTATGTTTTCAATTCTGGACATGGGCTTGAGCGCAACCATGAACAGGGAGATGGCCAGACGCTCAGGAGTAGCAGGCCAGAAACAGGCGTCCCGTGATCTTTTGCGTACTCTAGAAATAATTTATTGGATTGTGGCCTTGATTATCGGCTCAATTGTAACTTTGATTTCCTTCTCTATAGCCGATTACGGGGTTCACCCTGATAAGTTTATCGATATCCGATGTCCAGCAGGCTGTAATGATCATGGGGATGGTCGTTGTTTTTCGATGGCCCTTTGGGCTGTATCAGGGCGGCCTGAAGGGTCTGCAGCAGCAGGTACTGGTCAATATTCTCAACGCTATCTCCGGAACATTCCGTGGTCTTGGCGCTGTTTTGGTTTTATGGCTTGTATCTCCCACCATTCAAGCGTTTTTTATCTTCCAGATCGTGGTGAGCGGCTTAGAAACTTTCACGAGCGCTTATTTTCTATGGCGCTCTTTGCCTCAGTCGACAGAGAGGCCCATGTTCCGAAAAGCGATTCTCCACGAGATTTGGCCCTTTACTGGGGGGATGATGGCGATCAATGTCGTTGCCATGATCCTCACCCAGGCCGATAAAATAATATTGAGTAAAATGCTGACTCTGGAAATGTTCGGCTACTATATGCTCGCGTGGCCGGGGCAAGCGCTTTAGGCAGGCTGCTTGCCCCGATCTTTACCGCTCTATTCCCGCGATTGTCCCAACTTGTGGCGTTAGGAGACACAAAACACCTTTCGGAGCTTTACCACAAATCCTGTCAATTCATGTCGGTAATGGTATTGCCGGCTGCAACTGTGTTAGCATCGTTTTCATATCAGGTTCTGTTGGTATGGACAGGTGACGCGAACATAGCCGCAAAAGCGAGCCTTGTTATGAGTCTCTTGGTTGTTAGCTCTGCTTGTAACACAATGGTGAACATCCCTTACGCCGTTCCACTAGCTTACGGCTGGACATCGTACGGTATTTTGTTGAATGTGGTGTCGATAATCATCTTGATCCCCGTTCTAATATTGCTGACCAATCTTTATGGCATGATTGGCGGGGCTATTGTATGGGCCACCCTGAATTTGGGTTATGTGTTAATAGGAATAAGAATAATGCACTGGAAAATCCTTAAAGGTTAATTGTGGCGATGCTACAGAGATGACGTCGGACTGCAACTCGTTGTTTCCCTTGCATTGGTGTCTCATTCAGGCTTATGCTACCAACCCAGTTGTCCCGAATTGAGGTCTTGATTTTTCTTGCTCTGGTTGCACTGATCAGTTTTGGAGCATGTGTCATTGTGACTCCAACAATACGTTCAGCCTTGTTAGCTCACATTTCAGAGCTGAGATCTCGGGCTAGGCAAAACATCTCAAGAGCGCCTGTTTAATGCAACCTATTTGAAGGGGTTAAGATGCAACGAATTCCGCCTGTAGCCATCGGATTACCGGTCTATAACGGAGAGAAATATCTTGCTGAATCTATCGAGTCGGTTCTAGCTCAAGATTTTGGGGATTTCGATTTTCTTATCTCTGACAATTGCTCGACAGATTCAACATGGGAGATATGTAATTATTACAAGTCCATAGATCGTAGAGTCCGAATTCACCGACACCAAAGGAATTGGGGCAGTGGTGCCAATGGTGAATTTGTATTCAAAAACACTGAATCAAAATACTTCATGTGGCATGCGCATGATGATAAGCGTGAAAGCAATATGCTAGGTGTCCTCCTAAAATTTTTGGATACTAACCCGGATTACGTGTCATGCTCTCCCAGGCTAATAGCCATTAATGATAAGGGGCAGCCAGTAAAATGCATAAATACCAGTTTCCTGTGGGACTGCGATTCGCCCGTCGAACGCTTTTTGAAATGTTTCACTAGCTATGGTCAATGTCACGCCATTTATGGCTTGATCAGGCGAAATAATCTGGAGCGTTTGCTCCCATTTCCAAGACTAGAGTTGGGCGGTGATATCGTCATGGCGTTGGCGCTTATTTTGCAAGGAAAGTGTGGCCAGATCAACGAAGGAGCGCGCCTTTTCCGGGAAAGGGTTTTTATTGATCCTGTGGAAGCTACCATTCATTATGCAAGGACCGTTTTTGGTCAAACAAAAGCATATCAAGCGTTTCCGCACTCTTCCTTCTGGAAATCGCTGATCATGATCATTCTATCGAGCACATCACTGAGCACCACAGATAAGTTGTGGCTTGCCAGGACAGTATTAACAAGCGCACCCTGTAGAGGATTTATAGGTCGTGATCTTAGGCATAAGATTAAAATGTTTCTGGTTATGAATCCACCTCTTTACTACCTGGTAACATCGATAAGAAATAGTCTGCGTCCTTTCTTGAATTCACTGATTCGAATCGATTGACAAAGTACATCAAGTGTAGCATTCAGCCAACTTTGTAAAATAGCACATTGAGATGGTCTTAAGACAGTTGAGTGGTACTCTTATTGACAAATTACAGAACAAGTTAATGAGCCTCAGAAATCTACGTCCTCTGGGCGTGGTCAGATTCTGAAGACTATGCCGGCAGCCCATCCACTAACTCTAGAATTCAGCTTAAACGATTAGAACCCAATAATAGTGTTCCTGTCGGCCTGAGGAGTAAATATCCACGTGCAGAGCACGTGGCTTTCTCTTTGCCCCCCTTAGGAGGGCTAAAAGCTTGCCCCCTTAAGGAGGCAAGCGTAGTTGTTCCCATGGTTCGAGTTACAAATGCAGTTGTTCCTCACATCGCTCTTTGTCTTCTTGGTATTTTACATACTTGCGGATCATGTCCGCCTCAAGACCCACTGTGTCGACGCAGTAGCCTTTCGCCCAAAAATGATTGCCCCAATAGGGTTTCTTCTTCATATAGGGGAACTGCTTGAATACTCGAATTGCTGTTCGTCCCTTGATTGCGCCCATAAACTCGGATATCGACACCTTTGGCGGCACCATGCAGATCAGGTGAACATGATCCGCCTGAATGTTCAGTTCCACCACTTCACATCCCATACGTCCACAAAAAACTTGGATGCAGTTGTGAACTTCTTCTTTTACCATCCCATCCAATATACGAAATCGATACTTAGGGACCCAAACCACGTGATATTGGCAATGCCATATCCCATGTGATAGCTTACGAAACCTGCTCATCTGCTTCTCCTGTTTTCGAAGTTGCGGGAACAACTTGAATTCTAGAGTTAGCAGATGGGCTGTCTTCCGGCATAGCCTTCAGACTCTGACCACGTCCACAGGACGTGGATTTCTAAGGCTAATTAAACTCATCCCAGATTGCCTACGGGCTTTGTTTTGAAACTGCTTCAGTAAACCAGTTCGTATCACTGGAAAGCTGAGACCACGTGTAAACGTCCAAAAATATGTAAAGCGTACAAATCTGTTTCCTTTTGTTTGTTATCAACCTATTTTACCAAGGCAAAGAGCCCTTTTAAAGGATATACAAACCAGATCCCATTCACCCTTTACCGCCTCCAGTCCTCGTAACATGAATTGGCGAAAGCCCATAACCGACTTTATGATGCCAAAGACAGGCTCGATAGTCCTATTTTGCTTCGCATAGACAGCCTTACCTGATGTCGTTTTGAGCCTATGCTTCATGCTGTCCAGAGCAGTAGCGTTGTCATGCAATGGCACCGGTTCCTGGAACCGATCCATAACTGGCGGATGATGTTTTTCACGGTTGACAGCTATGTAAGAGGTTACCCGGTTCTCTTGGCAAAGCTTTACATTGTCTTCACTGAAATAGCCGTTATCCGCAATGAGGTCAGTAACTGTTCCGAATCCTTGTGGCAACCCGCTTCAAATTAGTCAGGGCCGGTTTCAGCTCTTTCTTGTCGTTGGGAGCCTGGGTCACATGGGTGGTGACAATCAGCATGGTTTCCATGTCCACGCCTGCCCGGACATTGTAGGCCTGTTCAAACCCACCGCCGGATGTTGGCATTATGCGTGATTGCTTATCGTTCAGATTGACCTGATCCTTTTGCGTTGGATCAGGCTCCGGTGGCTGCGGATTTACCCCTGGCTTTTTTGCCGGTCTGTTGTTCTTTTTTAGCTCGCTCGGCGACCTTGGTCTCATATACCTCTTGTTCCTCGGCGTGCCGTTGCGCCGCACGACGCTCTATTTCGGCCTTGGCTTCCTTGATTGCCTTAACACGCTCCTGGCGAATCGAAAGTTCAGTCGGGATGTCCATGCCATCAGGAATGTCAGCTTTGTCAACTGATTCGGCCTTTTTCAGCAGCTCAGCCACCTCCGCTTCAAGCTGTTTTTCCAGCTTACAGGCATGGCCATAACTTAACGCCTTGTGGTTGGATGCGTTGGCTTTAACTTTGGTCCCATCGATACTAACCTTGCCTAGCCTTAGAACCTTCATCTCGTGGGCAATAGAGAGTATTTCCACAAATATCCTCGTCAACTCTGGTAGGAATCGCCTGCGAAAGCTAGCGATAGTGTCATGGTCCGGATGACTGTTAGCTGCGATGTAGCGGAAAGCCACCGAGTCGTACGTGCTGCGTTCCAGTTTACGACTTGAAAAAACGCCTATGGCGTATCCGTAAAAAAGAATGGCTACCATTCATTTCCGGGCTGTACGGCTGGAATCCCCTACCACAGTATGATGATTTGAGAGGCTGAAGGTCGATTTGTTCGACGATTTCCACCACAAAACGAGCCAGATGCTTTTCCGGCAACCATTCCTGAATAGATGGCGGCAACAGGAAGAGAGTATCTCTATCAACGTCCACAAATGTTACCTTCATGTATATATCCCCTTGAATGAACATCCGTTCTGTTGGAGAATATACCTTAGAGCCGTTGCGTAACTCAAGAGATAATTGCTGTTAAATAACATAATATCAGGATGTTACGCTAATTAGAGCCTCTATAAATTGCGGGGCGTCAGGCTAAGTCCGACAGGCTCCTAGCGATTCACCATTACTGAGGACAATGCTATGCAATACAACATTCGTCATCATAAACGTTGCCGTATCTGCGGTTCCGTAAATTTTCGTAAATTCTTGAGGTTCGAGGATGTTCCTTTAAGTGACGATTTTGTCTCAATAAATACTAAGGGAACTGAATTTGTTGCCCCATTGGAGGTGTATTTGTGCTCCCAATGTGGTATTGCGCAGACTGCACACGATGTACAGACGTCAGATTACTATCAGGAGTATCGTTATACGGTTTCATCTTCACCGCTTGCGGCTAATTTTATGCGAGTCTTAGCCAAGAACACTTTTGAAAAATTTGGACTTCTCCCTGATGACCCAATAGTTGAAATTGGTTCTAATGATGGGGCTCAATTATTGTGCTTTAAACAGCTAGGAGCACGCGTTTTTGGGTTTGAACCGTCATTGGAACTCACTAGGATTTCTGCCCGCGCTCATGTACCAACGGCTGCGTGCTTATTTAATGACGACTCTATTGGCCAGATACCTCTAGCCATGCTTCCTGTAAAGGCAATCCTACTAACCTATACCTTTGACCATCTGCCTGACCCGATGGGATTCCTCCAGACAGCCAAGCGACTTTTAGACAAAGAAAATGGCCTCTTGATTATCGAGGTGCATGATCTTGAGAAAACGATGATGCGTCGCGAGATCTGCGTCTTTCAACATGAGCACACGATCTACTTGACATCTGCGTCCTTAAAAAGCTTATTGGAACGGGCTGGTTTTGAACTGCTAACCATGGACCTTGTAAAGGAGCAAGATCGTCGTGGAAACTCACTGTTAATTGCAGCTGCAGTTCAAGGAAACAACTATGAACCAGATAGTAACCTATCCATCCGTCTGGGTCCTTTTGATAAATGGGACCGTTATAAAGATTTCGGCAGAGGGGCCGAAGACGGCTGTAAAAAATTCCGAAGCTATGTGGATTCTCAGATCCTGTCAGGTAAGCGTTTAGGAGGTTATGGGGCAGGTCCGCGAGGTGTCATGACCTTGGCGATTACCAATCTCAGTAATAGGCATATTGAATTTCTGTGCGATCAGAACACAAACTTACACGGGTTATTGACTCCCAAATCTCACGTGCCTGTTGTTGCGCCTGATTTTTTAAAGGAGAATCCAGTCGACGAACTTATTGTATTTTCTTACGGTTATATGGATGAGATCAGACAGTTGCTTTCAAGGTATTTAGAACAAGGCGGAAAATTGACCTCTGTTTTGGATTTATTGTGAGAGAATTGAATGCATAAGAACAGCGAATTGATTTTTGTGAAATATGTTAAGCCCTTGATTAAAGACTCATTAAAAGTGCTGGAAATAGGTCCCGATGCTTTTCCTTCAAAATATAGGCAGTTAGCGCAAGATGTTTCTGTGGCCTCTTGGGATACACTTGATACTTACAAAAATTTTAACCTCACCTATGAGAACGTTGATGATTATAATTATCCGATCCAGTCTGGCTCATACGATGTGGTGCTTTCAGGCTCTGTAATTGAACACGTGCCAAAACCTTGGATCTGGATTCATGAATTAGCTAGGATAACAAAACCTGGGGGCTTGGTGGTAACGATTGCCCCGATAAGTTGGGGATATCACGGTCCTATAGACTGTTGGCGAATCTACCCGGACGGCATGAAAAGTTTATATGAAGGAGCAGGCCTCACAATTTTACTATCTTGCTGGGAATCGCTAGAAACGCCAGGCTATAAGCGCTATATTGGTGGCATTTCAAGAGAACTGCAAACTCGAAAGAGGCAGATAATGCTAACAATTTTTGGAATGCTTGGGTTTCCTGTTGAACGAGCGTATGACTCGGTAGTCATCGGGAGAAAAAAAGACAACACATAGAAAGTTTCTTCAAACGGACGACAATAGTAGCGAGTTTCATGAACACCAAACCTAGGTTTTCTTAACAGATGAGAGTTCTCTTAACTGGAGCGACTGGGTTCCTTGGTAGCCACTTAACCAGGGCTTTGCTGGAGGCAGGTCATGAAGTCATTATCCTTAAACGAAGTTTCTCCAACACATCCCGGATATCTGAATTGTTACATTACGTTACTGTCTATGATCTTGACCGTTGTGAACTGGAGCAACCGTTTTTAGACTTTCCTAGAATTGACAGCATCGTCCACACCGCTACCTGCTACGGTCGAGAGGGACAAGGAGCATCGGAAGTTCTTGAGACAAACCTGGTGATGCCTCTGAAACTTCTAGAGGCAGCAGTGTCTTTTAATACGGGCTCATTTTTTAATACGGGCTCATTTGCTAACAAAGCCAATCCTATCTACGGTCCTTTGAGTTTTTATTCCCTGAGCAAGGGCCAGTTCGAGGTTTGGTGCAAAATGTATGGTGATGAGCAGAAAATCAGAGTGGTAAATGTACGTCTAGAACATATGTACGGTCCGAGAGACGCCGAGTTCAAATTCTTGAATTATGTTATAAACGGTTGCTTAAAGAATACTGGTGAACTGGCTCTGACTCCTGGGCAACAGAAGCGTGATTTTATCTACATCGATGACATTGTATCCGCTTATATGACTCTTCTGGTTGAAACTCAAACCCACTCCGTAGGTTGGCGCCAGTATGAGTTAGGAAGTGGTAAGGCTATTTCAATCCGTGAATTTGTGGAAACGGTCAAAATGATTACGCGATCAAAGACAAAACTTCTGTTTGGCGCGCTACCGTACAGCGTTGGTGAAATTATGCATTCAAAAGCGGACATCAAGCCGCTGGAATTGTTGGGATGGTCCTGCAAAACAGATCTTGAGCAGGGTATAAGAAATACGCTGAAATTATCCCCACGTAACTGAATAGATACGAAGAGTTTCCGTGTCAATTTGGCTGAAACCTCATAAAACTCAGCATGAGATCCTTGGGATAAGTTATATATTTGAAAAGACAAATTTCAGGAGATTACAGTATGAAACATACTGAACCAAGACTATTTATCTATATCCCAACATTCGACAGGCCAGAAATTTTAAGAAAGCAGCTTGATTTATTGGCGCCACAGTTGCTGGGCTACCCTGACAGGGTAAGGTTATTGGTCAATGACAATTGCTCCCCAAACGGAGTCAACGATTGTCTGAGAGAGAAATACCACGAACCCAACATAGAATTCAGGCAGAATCCGAATAACATTGGGATGAGCGCAAATGCGGCTCTTGGTTTCGTTTTTGCTGAACCAGACGAATTCTTGTGGATTCTTTCAGACAATGACCACGTTGGTTCCTGCGCAGTTGAGAAAATTTTGAACATGCTATGCTCTAATGTTGATCTATTCGCCGTATCATTTCATGTTGCTGAAAAACAGTCTTACACGGTACGTTTTGATGCCCACTGGGATTTCCTTTTTGCAACTTTTGGTTTGATTAGTGGCGCAGTCTACAACATGAAGACCTTTGGCCCATTCATAGAAAACGCTTTTAACTATCACAATTCATGCTATCCCCATCTCGCTGTTTTGTTTAGCGCTATTAAATCGGTGGGGCCACTGAAAGCTATAGTGACGCCATATTACGAACTGTTTATAGGTCCTGACCTTAGAGCCCAAGGTGATTACTCCTTGGCCGTTGTAGGCAAGTTCATTTTGGCGACATTGATGCCTGTAAATTTTGCTCGACAATTTTGTTGGAATTTCCTTCTCAACAATGGTTTGTATTTCTATCGATATAAGGACAAACATTATTTAACATATCTGCAAAGCAAAGCCGTGCTGAGTAGTCTTGGTTTCAGGTTTCGAATAGCCTTACGCTTTTTTGGGTTGACGGAAAAATTGGTGACTGTAATGCCTCCTTTTATAAAGAGATTAATAATTCGAAACGAGTGGTTATTGATGAAATGGAAGACTTTTCTGACCAGCATTGAAGGTATTTTCTGATGTTAAATATTAATTTAATTTTAAATATGATGAGAAACATAGGTTTAATTTTAAGATATGAGACTCGACATCGAACAAGATTGCTATCGGATTACCTTAGACTGATCATAGATTATCTGTGTTTTGAAAAAATCCTCAAATTACGTGAGACAACCGAAAACATTCAAGGTTTTAGCATTGAGTTTGTTGATTACAGGGCCCTGATTTTCATGTACGAAGAAATCTTCATCAATAAGGTGTATCAGTTTGTCTCGACAACGAAAAATCCCCTGATAATAGATTCAGGGACTAATATAGGACTTTCGGCGATCTTTTTTAAGACATTCTATCCGGAATGCAGAATAATCGCGTTCGAACCTGACGAGAAGATCTTTAACATGTTGAAAAAAAATGTTCAGCGAAATAATCGCCTTGACGGAGTGACGTTAATTAACAAAGCAATCCATGGATCCAGAAACGAAATGAGTTTCTACTACGACCCAAGTCATATTGCTAACCTTACAGGAAATTTAATTACTCCAAGACACGGAATGAAGACCAAAAAAGTTGATTGTGTTCCTTTGTCGGGTTTTGTAGGGGAAATTGTAGATCTGCTGAAAATGGACATAGAAGGCGCTGAGAATTCTGCAATCGACGAATTATCAAATACTGGAAAGATCAAACTAATCAAGGAGATTATTATTGAGTATCATCTTCACATTTCCTTGCAAGAAAATGACAAATTATCAGCAATGTTGAAATCTCTTGAGCAAAATAATTTTACTTACCAAATTAGCGGCTTTTTTAGGCCGCCATTCATAACAGAACTGTTTCAGGACATTCTAATTTATGCCCATAATAAGTCATACGACTGAATTATCGAACGATGGGACAACGTCGAAAAGGCCAAAGACAAAAGAAGGCAAGAGTGGCTACTTAAAAATCAAAAACTAACAACTTTCTCGGATTGAAATGTCTGAAACAGTACACTAAGCAGCGTCAACTGATTTTAGGAGTAACGATGTGAATATTTCTGTAAAAAATCATATCCGTAACTTTCTGAGATCTCAAATTGAGAGATTTCCGATTCTTGCTGAAACATATCGAAATGTTAGAACTCTGCTTTTTCAAAACAGTTTTGCAAACAGAGCGCCTGTGTTGACTCCTTTCGGTTTTTATTTCATTGGTATGCCATCAATGGAGAATGGAAGCTATGAGCAACAAGAAGTCAGGATTGCGCAACAGTTCATAGGTCAAACAGATATCTTTATAAATGTTGGAGCCAACTATGGTTATTATTGTTGTCTCGCTTTACAAGCCGGTGCCCGTACAATTGCATTTGAGCCAATAGAAATAAATTTAAGATTACTTTATAAAAACATCATTGCAAATGGTTGGCAAAGCAAAATAGAGATTTTTCCTTTAGCGATCGGAGAAAGGGCAAGTTTGATCGAAATATATGGCGCTTATACAGGAGCATCCATTATTAAAGGATGGGCGGGGAACACGTCAGAGTCTTTAAAATCTTATACGCCAATTTCAACGTTAGACACGATTTTGGGATCAAGGGTTTGCGGGCAGCGGTGTTTTATCCTGGTTGATATAGAAGGCGCAGAGTTCCAAATGCTAAAAGGAGCAGAGGAAATTCTTAAACAAAAACCTAAACCTATATGGATGGTTGAAATTTGTGTTACCGAACATCAGCCAAAGGGTGTCCATATCAATCCTTATTTAGAGGCGACATTTGATATGTTCTGGAGCCATGGCTACCGATCATTCACAGCCACAGACCAGCGTAAAGAGATTAAAATGAGCCAGATTGAGATTATCTGTAAGAAAGGGATTGACACATTAGGCACACATAATTTCTTGTTCTTAGATAGCAGTGAACAGTAGAAACTATGGATGGAACTTGAAACAATGGTCTTGATCTTTACCGATACAAGCGTAAACACTATTTATCAGGGAAATTTGTCAATATTTGCTAACTTACGAATAGCAGAAATAGATCAACTAATTGTCAAAATTACCTTTTTAAGCTTTTCTGTCCAATGTGGAGATTGTAATTAATGGTGATAGTGCGATTGATTGGTGGCCTGGGTAATCAAATGTTCCAGTATGCCACAGCTAGGGCTATTGCCTATAGGAACAGATCTACACTTAAACTAGACATCTCTTTTTTCAAAAATGACCCTAAACGTTTCTATGCTCTCTCGCACTTTAACATTATTGAGGAGTTTGCCTCTGCCGAAGAAATTGCCAGTTTCAGGGGCTCAATAATGAAGAAAACCTGCGGTCGAGTTTTCAGATTTATACCCTCTCTCCGTCCGACAAGATTAAGGAGCATTGCTCTGGAACGTCGGCAATCCTTCGATCCGACAGTTCTTAAGCTTCCGGGAAATATTTATCTGGTGGGGTATTGGTGCTCTGAAAAATATTTCAAAGATATCGAACCAGTGATAAGGCGAGAATTCAAAGTTAAGACACCTGCGCACCATGAAAACGAAGCTTTGGCCCGCGAAATTTTCTTTCAACAATCGGTGAGCTTGCATATCCGTCGCGGAGACTATGTGTCCGACCCGACCACCTACAATTTCCATGGTCTTTGTCCGATTTCGTATTATTTGGAAGCCGCTAATCGAATTGCCCGAGAGATTGATGATCCCCATTTCTATGTTTTTTCAGATGATAAAGAATGGATTCAACAATACTTGAAGCTCGATTGGCGCTGCACCTACGTTACACATAATGGACCTGACCAGGATTACGAAGATTTGAGGTTGATCAGTCAATGTCGGCACCATATTATAGCAAACAGCACCTTTAGCTGGTGGGGGGCTTGGCTTAGCGATTATCCCAACAAGATTGTGTTTTCACCAAAGAAGTGGTTCAGATCAATGGCGATCGATACGAACTCAATTGTGCCGCCAAACTGGCGACAGATTTGATAATCAAGCGATGGGATATCGAAAATGCCTCCACTATTGACAATATGTGTTATGACTCATGACCGCCCCGAATTCATTGAAGACTGTCTAAGGTCGATCCTTGCACAAACATTTAAGGATTATCGTCTCGTCGTTCTACACGACCCAGGCAAAAAAGAATACGGAGCAATTCTGAGCCAATTTTCTGATCGTAGAATGATCTATCTTAAACACGAAAGGAATATTGGTCAAATTGCGAATGTACAGGCAGCTTTCCAAAACTATCTAGATTCGAAATACCTGATGGTATTTCATGATGATGACATGATGCATCCGCAACTAGTTGAGTTTGAAATCGACATCATGGAGAAATACGGAGACCTTCAGTTCGTAGCAAGTGAATCTATCGTATTCCTTGATTCCGATGACTTACCACCTTATTCTTGTGCATCATCAGAGGCCCATGTTTTTGAAGATGTCAGTCAGCTCGCTCTAGAGTTACTTCGAGGAGCACGTCTTCACTTTGGTTCGACCATGTACCGGACTAGTGCCCTTCCCGAATTTAATTGGCCCGAGTTTGAACGAAAGTATTCTCCGATCTTTGATCGGGCGCTCCTTTTGCAAGCAGCTTCACCTGGGCGAAGCGCCTTGCTTCGATCTAGAATGGTATTTTACCGACTCCACGAAAATCAAGTCAGTGCAAATTTGTGGACCAAAGAAGAGCATTTTATTAATTTATACGGCCTTTACAGGGGGGCTCTGGAACCCAATTGGGATCTTAAATCAGCGTACGTTTTTTACAAACATTCCGGGTACTGGCTACCTTGGACCTATAAGAGACTTGATCCGCATCACAGGAGTCCCTTTCTCACTTTTGTGCGAAAATGCCGTAGATCTGGTATATTGTGCGTTCCATTCATGTTGTTTTTCCTTGCATGGAATCTGGAAATTGAGATGGCACATGCCCTGAGGACAATACTTCCAAAATCGATCTATGATCGGTTACGTAATCTAAGGCTCGGGAGTTGAGCATCCAACAAGCATGTGCTTCAAATTTCACCCGAAAGTCTAGATTCTTCGTCAGATTTTTTAATCGAATTTTGGATTTTTAGCTTTTCAGGCGATTTTCCAATCGGTCAGTAGGAATCTATTTTGCATGCTTCGGCAAATACTATTTATTTTACAGTATTCACGCCAACTTTTAATAGGGGATATACTCTGCATAGGGTCTATGAAAGTCTTTGTACTCAGACTTACCGCGATTTCGAATGGTTGATAATAGACGACGGATCTATTGATAGTACCTCTGAATTGGTGCGAGAATGGCAGGCGGAAAATCGTTTTCCCATACGTTTTTATTTTCAAGAGAATCAAGGGAAACATATAGCCTGGAACAGGGCAGCAGATCTGGCTCGTGGCGAATATTTTCTTTGCGCCGATTCTGATGACGAATTTGTCCCCGAGACCTTGCAGCAATTCATGACTTGCCTGGAGTCCATCCCTGGCAATGAACGCCATAGATCTTTCGGAGTTGCAGCTCTCTGCAAGAACCGCTCAGGACAGATTGTTGGTGAAGAGTTCCCAAGACATATTTCTGATTCTGATTTCATAGAATTATATTTCAAGTACAAAATAAGAGGTGAGAAGTGGTACTGCGGCAGGACTGAAATCTACAGGGTTTCCAGATTTTCAGAGGAATTCACCGGATCTTATTTACCTGAAGGCACATTATGGTTCAGAATTGCCAAGAAATACAAGGTACGACTCCTCAACGAACCTCTGCGCATCTATCATTCTGAAACAGAGTCGACCTGTAATAGCCGTACCTACCCTCGCAATGCGTCTGGCATGCGGTCATTGAGCCTTATGTTTCTCTGCGATTTTATGGACCACTGGCGCACGTCGAGACCGGTATTTTTGTTACACGTCACGACCTATTTGAGAAGCTGTTTTCATCTAGGGATACCGATCCTGGAACAAATCCGAGATCTAAACAATCTCCCCGCTAAGATTCTATGGTTTCTCATGCTCCCCAAGGGTTTCGCCCTCTATTTGCACGATAGTCTTGTGAACCATAGAAGTACCACGGTGGAATAACTAGATTTTCTCATGCTGAGTATATCAAACGACCCAATCCTCAAGGGCAATAACTATTGAGAATAACTCTTGTCATTCCGAGTTTGAGCGCCGGCGGCGCAGAGAGGGTTGTTTCGATCCTTGCCAATTGCTTGGCGTCCAAAGGCTATATGATAACAATAGTGACTTATATGCCTTTCGATTTTGATAACTTTTACGACCTGCACCCTTCCATCAAACAAATTAATCTGAATTTTGGGGGGCCTGCGGAGGACGTTTGGGACGGAATTTGGAAAAACGTCAGACGCAATTCCCTGTTACGAAAGGCCATAAGTGATTCGAAGCCTGACTGTGTCATCTCTCATCTCAATAGCGCCAACGTCAGGACTATCATTGCCACACTGGCGCAAGGTGTGCCGCTAATCATTGTAGAGCATGGTTATCCACCTTCGTCCCATATGGAACGGCCCTGGAATATGCTTAGGCGCTGCTTATACCCGCTTGCTAGTATGCTGGTAGCGCCAAATTTGAAGGCAATTGAATGTTTTCCGGACAGGATTAGAAGGAAGGGAGTCAGTATCCCGAATCCCGTGCTGCTCGAAGGGCTGGATGCCCTTAACGCTCCTAAATTACCGGGGAACAGAAACATTGCTGCCATGGGTCGCTTTGTACCGATAAAGCAATTTGACCTCCTGCTTGAAGCATTCGCTAAGATTTCTTATGAACCAGATTGTTTTCTGAACCTCGTCGGCGATGGCCCGCTTCGTGAGGAGTTAATCAGCTTGGCCTCCCGACTGGGAATAATACAACGGGTTAGATTTTGGGGACAAATTAAACACCCATGGAGTTTGCTAAAAAACTCCGACATGGTAGTGGTTTCTTCAGAATCCGAATGCTTGCCCATGGTTGTTTTGGAAGCCATGACCTGTGGCCTTCCGGTTGTCAGCTTTGACTGTCCTGTTGGTCCTCGAGAGATTATTCAAGATGCCGTAGATGGTATCCTAGTTCCTCCGTCGGATGTAGATGCACTTGCAAGAGCTATGGAGAGGCTTCTAAACGACGATGAGGAGAGACACCGACTCGGCCTTGAAGCGGCCAAATCGGCAGAAAAATATTCGGTGGAGCGAATTATGAAGCAATGGGAAGATTTGATTGAGCGGGTGATCGAGTGTGGAAGGCATAAATAAGAGTTGAAGCAGAAAGTAGTTTTTGTATTGCCTAATGTCGAGGGGGGTGGAACTCACAAGGTGATGCTCACCCTCCTTAACCACCTCAGCAGAGACAAATTCAAGCTCCACCTGATCGTGGTCATGAACAAGGGAGAGTTCAGGAGACTAATACCCTCCGATATCGATGTCACATTTCTTAATGTGGATTGGGTCCTCAAGGGATTTTTGCCTCTTCTAAAAACCATTCGCCCTATTAGACCTGACATAGTGCTGTCCGCCACGGGTACGGTGAATCTGATGGCAATAATGATGAAGTCGTTCCTACCCAAAAAGACAAAGATTATTTTGCGTGAAAGCACGTGTATTAGCGAGTCACTGAGGGAGCCTCACTATCCAAGATATCCCCGACTAATGAGAGTCCTATACAAGACGCTCTACCCCAAGGCCGACGTTGTAATTTGTCAGTCGGGCTACATGCTGAAGGACCTGGAGGAAAATTTTCGTGTTGATCGGCGTAAATTGAGAAAAATCCTGAATCCGGTCGATATCGATCAGATCACCGCCAACCTAATTAATTCTCAAAATCCGTTTTCTAGTTATGGCGAGGGGCCACAAATAATATCAGCAGGGCGTTTGTGTTATGCAAAGAATTTTGAAGCGTTGATTTCAGCGTTTAATGTATTTCAACAGGATAATAAAAACGCAAGGTTGTGGATACTAGGACAGGGTCCCATGAAACAGGAGTTGATCAATTATTGCCATAAACTCCGGGTTTCAGATGTGGTGTTTTTCCCGGGTTTTCAGGCTAACCCATATCCCTGGTTCAAGTATGCGGACTTTTTTGTGTCATCGAGCAGGTTCGAGGGACTACCGAACGTGCTGCTTGAGGCGTTGGCTTGCGGATGTCCCGTGCTGGCGACTGATTGTCCAGGTGGAACCAGAGAAATCATGGAATTGACAGGGAACGCTGACCGATTGATGGACCCCGCAAACCTAAAAATCCTGCCCGAACATTTTGAACGAACAAATAGGTCTAAAACTCTAGATTCATTGGGGAAGCATTTTGGGGTATCCACCATAGTGGAAAAATATGAGCAAGTGCTTTTGTCGTGATCAGGATATGAGGCAATCCTTAACATCGGCAAGCCAATGTGCGGCATAGGGGGAGTCGTCAGTAAAACATCTTCGACTGCAGATTTTCTAAGAGAAGTTTGCATTCGCATGACCGATACCTTGCAGCATCGTGGGCCGGACGATAGCGGCGTTTGGATTGATAGCCGCAACGGGGTGGCGCTTGGGCACCGCAGGCTGTCAATCCTGGATCTCTCTCCAGAAGGCAGGCAGCCTATGGTCTCTGCTTGCCGCAGGTATGTGATCACCTTTAACGGCGAGGTTTATAATTATCGCTCGATTAGAAAGGAGCTAGAGAACCAGGGCAGTGCTCCTGCCTTTCGGGGTAACTCCGACACTGAGGTGATGCTCGCCGCTATAAGCGCTTGGGGCCTTGTCCAGGCAGTGAAGAAATTCATAGGCATGTTTGCATTCGCCCTTTGGGACCAGCAGAACAAGACCCTGTCTCTAGTTAGAGACAGGATCGGTATAAAACCTCTGTATTACGGTTGGTCAGGAAAGGATTTCGTTTTTGCTTCAGAGCTAAAGGCGCTACGGGTCCACCCTGAATTCTCCGGTGAAATTGATCATGAGGCTGTCGAACTCTACTTCCAGAACATGTATATACCAGCCCCATATGCAATCTACAAAGGGGTATTCAAGCTTGAACCCGGTCACATGTTGACAGTTGATACTGAGAAGCTGTCCGGCATTCGCCATCCAGAATTGTCCACTGAGCCTTACTGGTCGGCTGAGGACATATATCTGGCTGGCGCAAGAAATCCATGGCCTGGAAATGATGACGAAGCGGTGGTTGAACTCGATAGGCTGCTCAGGGATTCTATCGCTTTGCGAATGATATCCGATGTGCCTATCGGCGCGTTTCTGTCCGGGGGTGTGGATTCTTCCACGGTAGTGGCCTTGATGCAATCCCATAGTAATCGTCCAGTCCGTACTTTTTCAATCGGTTTTGATCAGTGGGGTTACGACGAGGCTCCATACGCTCGTAGAGTCGCGGGGCACCTCGGCACAGATCACACCGAACTCTACGCCACTGAAAGGCAGGCGATAGAAATAATACCGTCTCTGCCCGAAATATATGATGAACCGTTCGCAGATTCTTCCCAGATACCCACAATCCTGGTATCACGGCTGGCGAGGCAAAACGTCACCGTGAGTTTATCCGGTGATGGGGGCGATGAGTTATTCCTGGGTTATCCCCGCTATTCCCTGATAGGACGGACATGGAATCTGGTCCGGAAAGCGCCATTACCATTGAGGGGCATCTTTCGGTCATTAATTCAGAGCATTCCTGAGAACATAATCCAATCTCTTATATGGCCTTTGTCTCCAATGTTCCGAGTTTTAGGCAGAGAGCCCAAGGATGTTGGTCAATGGGTTCACAGGCTAGCCGGTTATGTGGGTCAGAACAGCCTCAACGGCCTGTACAACCATACAACATACAACATACAGCCTGGTTACCAATACGTGAAATGCGCTTCAGCCACCAAAAACTCAGTGCGGTACTCAAACATCGAGGGAAAACTTCACGATTATCACCTTATGTCCTTGATCGATCTTACTAACTATTTGCCCGATGATATCCTGGTGAAGGTCGACCGTGCATCTATGGCCGTCAGTCTTGAGGCGCGGGTCCCCATTCTGGACCATAGGGTGGTTGAGTTTGCGGCTAGAATTCCGGTTAACATGAAGATCCGCGATGGACAAACCAAGTGGCTGCTGAGGCGTGTCCTTGATAAGTATGTCCCTCAACATCTTATAGAACGTCCGAAACAGGGCTTTGCGGTTCCGCTTCAACGATGGTTCGCCGGGCCACTTAGAGACTGGGTGGAAGACGCTCTTTCAGAAAAGGCTCTGATATCTAATAATTATTTAGACGCGAACGTGGTCAAGAAAATCCGGCAGGAGCACTTTTCGGGAAAACAGAACTGGGCCTCCACCATATGGAGCATATTGATGTTTCAATGTTGGATTGATGCCAGTACCGTGGGTTCGGGGATGTTTAGCCCTAATCGGAAAAAGACAAGCGGACCGGAGTGATTTCTTGTTGGCTGTCTTCACCTTCGCGTCGCCGCAACATTGATTCAGCATGATAGAAACATTGAACTGGTTCAAAGGGGGTTTGTGATGCTCTCCCAGGAAAGCGATCTCGAATTTACGTTACTGATACCATGTCTTAATGAGGCTGAGACAATTGCTGTCTGCGTCCGGAAAGCCAGCTCGGCCTTGTGTAGGCTGGGGATTGAGGGCGAAGTCCTTGTTGCAGACAACGGTAGTACGGACGGTTCCCAAGAGTTGGCAATAAGTGTTGGAGCGCGAGTTGTAGCGGTACATGAACACGGTTACGGGGCTGCTTTGATCGCGGGCATCAAAGCGGCGCGTGGGTGTTACGTCATCATGGGGGACGCGGATGACAGCTATGACTGGTCGGCGATTGATCCATTCATTGAGACGCTACGTGCCGGCAACCAGATTGTCGCGGGATGTCGTTTGCCTCTGGGTGGTGGCAAAGTCAAAGACGGAGCTATGCCTTGGCTGCATCGTTGGGTTGGTAATCCACTTTTTAGTTATTTAGGACGGTTGTTTTTTCGAAGCCAGGTTACAGATATTTACTGTGGTATGAGAGGATTTTCACGGGCTGCCGTAGAGCAACTCCAGCTTACCTCTCATGGGATGGAATTTGCTTGTGAAATGATAGTCAAAGCTGCTCTGACTGGCCTTAGCATCGCAGAGGTTCCGATAACATTGCATCCGGACGGAAGGACGAAAAAGCCGCATCTGCGCACTTTCCGCGATGGGTGGCGAACTTTGCGTTTCATGTTGTTGTACAGCCCTCGTTGGTTATTTCTTTGGCCGGGGTTAACCATGTTGTTGATAGGCGCAATTGGTTTCATCTTACTCTTACCAGGGCCGGTGATTGTCCGCGGGATAAGCTTTGAACTCAATACGATGATGGTGTTCAGCCTTTTATGCTTAATTGGCACGCAGACTCTAATTTTTGGATTGTTTGCCCGTATTTTTGCAGCCCGTTTAGGGCTATTGCCGCCGGATTTCTTTCTCAGTCGAATATACCGTCGGGTTCGATTGGAGCACGGGCTTTTTGTCGGAGCGATTGCCTCCGTTACTGGTTTCGTGTTGTTACTGGTAGCAGTCGGCAATTGGGCACAGCAATCTTTTGGGGCATTACAGTCCCCGTTAGAGCCGCGTCTGGTCATTACGTCTTTGACTTTGATATCGTTAGGGATCCAGATTATTTTTTCAAGTTTTTTTGTGAGTATGCTTGAACTGCCAAAGGGTGAACGACGATGAAAAAGTTTGATCACTGGCTTCAATTAATTTCACGCACGCAAAGCTCTACACCCCTTTGGGTTCAAACCTTATAGACATCGATTGTCTCGATTGCAACGCGTTTAGATCATGACGAATATGCTTTTGGAAGAGGCTAGAATGACAATTGACAATAACTGGGATCGTCACTGGAAAGATTTTCATGGCGCACTTCTGCTGAATCCCGCAACAGCGTGGCGAAACAACATGATTATAAATTTACTTGCTATAAAACCATCAGAGGAAGCTGATTCACGAATAATAGATTTAGGGTGCGGGTTGGGGCAGTTGGCTAGTCAAATCATTAAGGCTCACCCCAATTCTCAGATTTTGGGTATAGATGGAAGTGAGGAAGGTTTGTTACACGCGAGGCAAAACAATATCGGGAGTGTCAAATTTGTCGCTGCCGACCTTGCGGGGGACCTCAAGGGGCTTGAAAGTCTTCAGGGTTGGGCAACCCATGCTGTGTGTAGTGAAGTATTAGAGCATCTAACAGATCCCCTCGGTTTTCTTAAGAATTCTCGGTTTTTCTTAAGAAATCACTCCAAACTGATTGTTACGGTGCCTGGGGGACCGCGAACCAATTTTGATGTCCATATAGGTCATATTAGACATTATCGAGTGGATTCTCTGCATCTCTTGCTTGAAGAAGCCGGATATAAGGTTCATATGGTTTTCTCTACAGGTTTCCCTTTCTTTAACTTATACAAATTCGTCATTTTAGTTCTCGGGCGTAGATTTACCAAAGATGTGTCTTCATGGACAGAACCGAATAGTTTAGCAAAAATCATTTCCACAATCGCGGCAAAATCGTTTGAATTCTCATTGCCAACTTGTAATTGGGGATGGCAGGTGGTTGCAATTGCAAGTAAAGGGTCGTCAGATACTGCCTGACATAACAGGTTTCATGGAGGCCGGAGATGAATTCACAGGCTATTACTACGCATAAAATGACTATCTGGATAATATTGCTCGTGGGTCTGACCATGAGGATGTCTATTCCTGCCTTAGCTGTGTATCTATCACCTGACGACAGGTCCGTATTTTTCAACAAAGACGACACTCTTTCTTACATAAGACCTGCAATGGGTCTCACTTCGCTTGGCAAATTTGTCTCTGACGGTAGACCCGAATTTAACAGAACTCCAGGCTACCCCTTGTTGCTCGTCCCTGGCATATTGTTAGGGAATGTCGAATTGGTGACTGTAGGAATCCAGGTTGTTTTGAGTTCACTGACGATACTATTAGTTTACGGGATCAGCATGGTCCTTTTCTATGATCAAAGGATTGCGGCTTTCTCTGCAGGGTTCTACGCGCTTGAACCATTGTCCTTGATCCAGACGAGCATACTCCAGACAGAGACTTTTTTCGCATTTACTTTCACAGCCTTTCTGTTTTTTCTGCTGCGCTATCTGAAAAAATCCTCATTGAATGATTTACTCGCTGCGGGGTTGATTGCATCAGTTGCTGCTTATATACGGCCCGTAGCGTATTTCATGCCTATGGTTGTAGGATTTTTACTGCTAGTGAGGATGTTAATCAAGTTCAACTTTAGGGTTAAACCTCTTGTTCACGTTATTTTGTTTTTGCTGGTGGCGATGACGCCGCTATTAATATGGCAAGTCAGGAACAAAATCGAGACGGGGCATTTCCTGTTCTCATCTCAGACTGGGACTTGCATTTATTTTTGTGCAGGCGGTGAAATACTGCATCGAGAATCTGGAAGTTCAGTTGCAGATCGTATGCAAAAAATGGGATACAATGAAAATGAAGTCTATTTTGAACTCCATCCTGAACAGAGACAATGGTCAGAGACTGAGAGGGACTATTATCGACAAAAAGAAGGGTTGAGGATCGTTTTGACCCACCCATTTCAGTTCTTACGAATGCTGGTAGTCAAAGCAGTGTGGACTTCGTTGGGTCCAGGGTTATCCGATTGGTTTTGCGTCTTTAACATCAAATTTCAACGCATGGACAAGGTACTCGCGGACAAAAGAGATTCACTACGTCTGCTAAAAGGTCCCCGGTTTGGGCTTTTGGCGACTTTTCTTCTGGCCGGCATATTGGCTGGCTATTGGATTCTCGCAGTTCTGTGCCTATTTGGCCGGAAACCCGGCACACATGAAGGCGTGCTGTTTTTAGTAATTTTAGCGGCCTATTATGTTTTTTTACCGGCGGCGGTGGGCTTAGGGTACAGCAGGTATCGTCATCCCATTATGCCCATCTTGTGCGTATTCGCAGGTAATGGGCTAGCAATGGTCTGGGATAAATGTGCATCTCGAAGACAAAAATGAAAGTCCTTCATCTTGTGACATCCTTAAATCCTGGTGGCATTGAGCGCTGGGTTCTTTCTATGTTGGAAACAATCCATCGCTCTGATTGCCAAATGGATCTCTGTTGCCAGGGCTTTGAGCGTGGAAGATGGGCTTATAAAGCGGAGGCGCTTGGGGCCAAAGTATTTTTGAATACACTCACCCCTGATCATTTCGTATTCGGAATGCGTCTCGCCAAAATCTTGCGGCGTGGTGGATACGATATTTTGCATATTCATGTCGGCGTTTATAGCGGGTTTGCGGTATGGATAGGTCACGAAATGAATGTGAAGGTAATAACAACCTTTCACTGCGTAGATTTTCCGGCAGAACGATGGTTTCTAAAACTACCTGTTGTCGAGTCGGTTCGGTCGGTATACGCGAAATGGAGCATAAAATATGCGGTTAAAGAGTCGGATTTCCTCGTAGGTGTGTCACAGGGCACACTCGATGAGTTCGTTCCGGAAAGGTCCAAGTTCGTGTCTAAGGCTTTTGTTATACCTCACGGAGTCAACATATCGACACCCAAGCCAGAACAGTCAAGATATCTGTTCCTTAGCAAGCTCGGCTACGATGAGGATTCGCGCGTCATAATACACGTGGGCAGGTTTTCTGCTCAGAAGAATCATCGTGGTGTATTAAATATATTCAAGAAGGTAAGCGAAAATGTCGCTGACGCGCGGCTAATACTGGTGGGAGACGGCTACCTACGCTATGAGATTGAAAGAATGGCGCATGAATTATCTTTAGGAGACAAGATCGCTTTTCTTGGTTTTCGCAACGACGTTGACGAGATATTGGCGCATTGTGATCTAATGCTTATGCCATCACTTTTCGAGGGTTTTGGCATTGTGACTATTGAGGCGGCAGCAGCGGGATTGCCCGTTGTAGGCAGTAGAGTCGCCGGTCTAGTTGAAGCGGTTGAGGACGGACAAACCGGGTTGCTCTTTGAAGTTCATGATCATGATGGAATGGCTGACGCAATCGTTAGGTTACTCTTGGACAGTGGTTTTGCTAAGAAAATGGGAGAGGCAGGCAAACAACGTGTGCGAGATCACCTTTCCATAGAAAAGATGGCAGCCCAATATCTACAATTATACGAACAATGTTTGAAGCAATAATCAATCAGACGTTCAGGTTCAGGAGTTTCAGATCGAATCACAAAGCCTGACAATAAATGACTACATTATTATTGCAGGTCTTCTTGTTCTCGTCCCTATCTTGGTAAATCATTATCTATCGGCGCGGAATTTTTCTTCCAGACAAAGGACAATAACCATATTAGGGGGACTCTTGTGGCTATCCCTCAGCTTAGGGATGATTGACGTCGCTATCTCGACCCTCGGGACTTATCGAGCGGACGATGGCTACCATGATTACATGGCTATGGAACTGGCTCATCACATGATGGTCAGCGACTGGAATTACGTTTGGGATTACGCCGGCACTAGCAATCGAGGTTTTCATATCTATGTTGGACTACTGTATTTCCTCACTGGAATCCATAAAACCGCGGCGGAGGCGTTGAATGCGTTTCTAGGGTTCTGGGGCGCTCTGGCCCTTACTCGCCATTTTGTGCGAAATGTCCCAAACTATATACTTGTGCCCAACTCTATATTTGTTGTCACATTTCTTCCAAGCGCCCTTTTCTGGACGTCAATTCTTATAAAGGAAGCTCTCATGTTTTGGGGTATATGTCTTTTTTTCACTTCGGTAATCCCATCCGGTCCCAAGGAGAAGTTTAAATTCGGTTTTTCGGCGCTGATCGGCTTAACGGTAGGGATAATAATGCGTCCCTACACCATGGTCGCGTGGGCATGTTCACTTGCGGTGGTAATCTTATATAAGAGCCGCCGCATTATGGTTTCGGCGGTAATGGTTTTAGGAATGATCATTTCTGTAGGCTTTATGGCCAGTCAACTCGGCATAGAAAATGTTGAGGAAGCGGAAGAATTCGCAAAAGATTGGTCTCAGATGACAAGAAACCTACAATACGAAATGCCCGAAGGGGCCGAGTCTACAATCACCGGAAAGCCAATAGTTTTTGTTTCCGGTGCCATTTCCCTGTTCTTTCGGCCGTTTCCCTGGAATGTCCGGGCACTCCGCCTGGTTATAAGCTCAGCGGAGATATGGACTATATCAGGGCTTATAATCTTGGGTTGGAAGCGGGCCACAAGGGCAGACCGCAGGTTGATGCTGTCCAGTCCTGATGTGCTGGTTTCCATCCTGGTGTGTCTGGCCTATTGTATGCTGTTTACCTTCATAGCAAACGAGGGCCAGGTTGCAAGGGCCAGGTTGCAGGCCATGCCAGCTTTGTTGACGCTGGCGTATGTACCGTATTTACTTAGATACTCACGCAAAGTAGAACGCAAACGGATGAGAGCTATGTATGCCCAACAGGCTCAATATCATCCCAATGCAGGGCTTGCCTTCCCAACAGACAACGTGGCGATGTCATCTCGAGTGAGTGCAGCGACGAGAGATCTTACCAAGTAGCGTGTGGCAATATGGTCGGTTATATGCGTGTTCCGGACCGGGATGGATTTCTCCCAAGGGTCGAAATGACATGTGGCGGCAAAAACATTTGTTCCCCATTGTAGCCAACATTACATAAATATAGAGGAGCACTGACGCAATGCGCAAAATCTCAGCAACTTGTTTGTCCGTGATACTTGTTCTCGGGGCCTTCGTAAATGTTGTTTACCCGCAAGGCATTTCCATAGATCAGGAGCGACTGCAGCGACAGATTGACGAGCTTCGACGTGATGTAGATGAACTGAAGACAATAGTCGGAACTCTTCAAAAAGCATCGCAAAAACGAGATGTTGGATCCCATGATACCGCACAAAAGAAAATCGCTGCCCCAGCAAAACAGGACATTGACACTCTTACCCCCGCTGAACAGGAAAAGATTAAGGCTGAGGTGTGTGAAGCTGTTGGACAATTTTTTGCGCAGATTGATAAGGCGCTTCAGATGTTCGATGGTTCCGAAGCCGGGGCATTCATGGATAAGGCCGTTACTCAACTGCAATCTACCATCGACAAATATGGTCAGAGCAAGAGACTAAGCAAAGTAATCAGTCTGGCCGAAAACCTGGCTTATGACACAGACTGGGCTGTTAGGCTCAAAAGCAGCAGCTCAGGCAACGCGGACTTCATAGAGTATCTAAATGATTACAAGGAAAAATACAAAAAGAGGTGTGGGAGGCATTAGTTTAAGGGGGCTCGGAGGGGGAGCGTAACATCATACCCACGGTGAAACGGTGTTTAAACACGTTTGCCGCAATCACCGTACCCACGGTAGAACCGTGGGCTGACGAATGTTGCCCCTGACCGGGGCAAACAGGATTTGAATTCATATTCATCTTTGGCCCTTGCGGCCAACATTCATCAGCCCATGGCTCCGCCATGGGGAATTTGGCGTTGCTATTTTCGTCGTATATAGCTGCGCCATGGGAATTCGGGGGGATATTTTATGCCACATTCAACCACCAGGGTCATTATTCACCTCGTTTTTGGGGTGAAAAACTCCGAAAACTGGATTACGCCTGAGATTCAATACGAACTTCATGGTTTCATGTGGGGAATGCTTCAGAACAACAGGTGCGATGTTATAGCTATTAATGGTGTAGCAAATCACGTTCACCTTTTATTCGTGCTCTCTCGTAGTCAATCGCTCGCCAACATTGTGGGTCGTTTGAAAAAAGGATCTACCGATTGGTTGAAAAAACAGTCGGATGAATTTGCGCATTTTGCCTGGCAAACTGGTTATGGAGCTTTTTCGGTAAGCTGTTCAGATGTTGGACAGGTCGAACAATACATCCGAAACCAACAAAATCATCACAAAACCTTCTCGTTCGACGATGAAGTTTTGCCGACGACTTGACGGCACCGTTTAGCACCCCAAAAAACGATAACTGAGCGAAGCCAACCCACGGCATAGCAGCGGGAAACGGGTAGGCAATCATTAATACCCACGGTAGCACCGTGGGGACATGGGATTCAATCCCGCGATGCAAACCAAACCGATCAACCAACCCACGGTTGAACCGTGTTTAAACACGTTTGCCGCAATCACCATACCCACGGTTGAACCGTGGGCTCACGAATGTTGCCCCTGACCGGGGCAAATAGGATTTAAATTTATATTCATCTTTGGCCCTTGCGGCCAACATTCATGAGCCCATGGCTATGCCATGGGGAATTTGGGTTGTATTTTGTCTCTTATTGTTCCCCGTTGATCCGTCATGGGTATATGGGGATTGTGTTCGTTGTTTTTGTTTTATAGGTCCCCGTTGCTTCGCCATGGGGGAATTTGGATGTTGCTATTTTCTCCTATAGGCCTATGCCATGGGGAATTCGGATCGAAATGACAAACTTCGTATATAGGTTAGAACCATGTGCGGCATAGTTGGGGGATTGCTCAAAAAAGGCATCGATGTATCGGTCATCAACCGAGCGCTCGACGCGATACGCCACCGTGGTCCGGATGACTCCGGGGTGTTCCAGCACGGAAACTCCTTTCTGGGAAATCGCCGCCTCTCCATTATAGACATCAGTGGCGGCCATCAACCGGTTTTCAATGAAGACAAGTCCGTAGTCGTTGTATTCAACGGTGAAATTTATAATTACCTTGAATTGATTGATCTCCTGGAATCAAAGGGACATGTTTTCAAAACCAGGTCGGACACAGAATGTCTTGCGCATTTATGGGAAGATTACGGGACAGACATGTGCCGCTTGCTGAGGGGGATGTTCGCTTTCGCCATTTGGGATGCCAACTCGCAATCCATGTTCATCGCCAGGGACCGATTCGGTAAGAAACCTCTCTACTATTTTGAACCTGCTCCGGGCGAAGTCCTTTTTGCATCTGAAATAAAGGCCCTACGAATCCTGGCCAAACACGCCGGACGTCATATGGAGATTAATGAGCAGGCAATATACGACTATTTGTCATTTGGGGTTGTTCCCCAGCCGGAAACAATTTTTGCTGATCTTTTTGTAATCCCCTCGGCTTCATGGTTGCTCGTGAACCATGACGGTAATAAATCGGGAACTTACTGGAAATTATACTATGAGCGATGGGAATCAATAAGCTACGAAGCGACACTTGAAAAAATCCGTCAACTGGTCGGTGAAGCCGCAATCTTACGGCTCCGGAGCGACGTGCCGCTCGGGATATTTCTGTCAGGTGGGATCGATTCGTCAGTTGTGGCGTATGAGGCCCGACGAAATTCTTCCGCTGAGCTTCAGACATTTACCGTATCAATGTACGACCGTGAGTTGGACGAGAGCAGGATGGCGGGGTTGGTAGCCCGTTATCTAGGTGTAGTTAATACCGTAATCCCATTTAAGTTTGATCCGGAAAATGATTTGATGAGGCTTGTGAATCATTTTGACCAGCCATATTTTGATTCGAGCGCGATGCCTACCATCAAAGTCGCCGCGCAGGCCCAAAAATATGTGAAGGTCGTGTTAACGGGAGATGGTGGAGACGAAATCTTTGCGGGTTATCGCAGACACCTTGCCGCCGCATGGCTGGATTGGTTTAAATTCCTGCCATTTGCAAACAAGAAATCAATCAGAAACCGGTTTGATGGATTTGGAGGAGACAGGCGGACTGCCATAGGCTTTGGAATTCGTTTTCTGAGGCTATTTTTCTCAAACGGCGGCGAACGTTATCTGACAATGACGACGGATATGCTAAATGAAGCTGACAAGAAACAATATTGGGCGCTTGGGCCAAAGCGATCTACGGAGGGCTTTATTGAAAGTATTGAAGGAAGTTTTTCCGGGGAGTTTACACGTCAAATGAACCTGGACCTGCAATTGAACTTGCTGAATGATCTGCTTGTCAAAATGGACATGTCGACAATGGCGTGTTCTCTTGAGGCAAGGTCTCCTCTCCTTGATCATAAGTTAGCTGAATTTGTGTCCACAGTCCCGCTGAAATTTATCAGTAACAAGTTCCGGACCAAAAGCCTTTTACGTGACGCATACTCAGGTTTGCTTCCGAAAGAAATAATGAATGGTCCCAAAAAAGGCTTTGAAGTGCCTCTAGGTTCTTTCCTGAAAAATGAATTGAGGCCGATTCTTATGGACACATTAGCGCAGCCTGACTCATGTGTAGGGTCGTATCTTTCCAGAAAGTTTCTGGACGGCCTGATAAATGGAAATGTTATGACGGACCGTAACAAGCCATACATATTGTACGCTCTATTGGTCCTTGAGCTTTGGCTGCGTCGTTTCAAAATGAAATAGGTGGAATTGAGAAAGACCCGGTTAGTTTTTGTTACCACGGTCCCGATTACGCTAGAAGCCTTTTTTCGGGGACAATTTGTTTACTGGAAACAGAAGGGATTTGAGGTTATTGCCATATCAAGCCCGGGAACTCTATTGGAGACTTTGAGAGATAGGGAATCCGTAATGGTCTTCCCCGTGCCAATGATAAGAGGACTGTCTCCAATTTCAGATTTGTTGGCTATTCTTAGACTTTATTGGTTGTTTAAGAGATTGAAGCCGGAAATAGTCCATGCGTCTACACCCAAAGCAGGGTTCGTGGGGATGATTGCAGCAACGTTGGCGGGTGTTCCTGTGCGTATTTTCACACTCCGTGGATTAATGTCTGAGATGGACGGCAGGCTGAAGGCTGTTTTGCGATGGATGGAGAAGCTCACATGCAAGTTGGCGCACACAGTTACAGCGAATAGCGGTTCAGTCGCTAAAATGTGCGTTTCTAATCGATTTTGTAGTCAGGAAAAACTCCTCGTATTGGGACATGGAAGTAGTAACGGCGTTGACGCTAGTGATGTTTTCAACCCTGACAAAACGCCGATAACTTGTACAAATGCTTTAAGGGCCGAGTACGGGATCCCTGAATCCGCCAAAGTCATCGGTTTTGTCGGCCGAATAGTTAAGGACAAGGGAATATTCGAACTGGCGAACGCTTGGGTGACTTTGAGACGCAAACACCTGGACAGTTACCTGATGATAGTAGGTAAGCCCGAGGCTCGGGATGCGGCTTTGAAACAAATAATTGACGATTGGGGATATGATGAGCGTGTTGTGTTCACCGGATGGATCCCAAGAGAGCGTATGGCCACACATTGTGGGATTATGGATGTTCTGGCGCTCCCCACATATAGAGAGGGCTTTCCAAATGTCGTGTTAGAGGCCGCTGCCACGGGGGTCCCGGTAGTGGCGAGTAAGGTAACAGGCTGTGTGGACGCCGTGGTAGACGGCGTTACAGGCACGCTTGTACCGGCAAAGGACCCTGTAGCCCTTGCAGACGCTATTGAGAAGTACATTGTAGACCCTGAGTTGCGGCGTAGACACGGGCAGGCAGGGAGAACACGGGCACTGAACGATTTCCAGCCTGAAATGATATGGAATGATCTTCATGATCTCTATATCAAGATGCTAAAGGAAAAGGGGCTGCCGATACCAAAGCCGATGGATTGATTCATGGCGTATAGTAGCGCCAGACTTACGCCTTGGTGGAACAGGAACAATCAACGTACCCACAGTTGAACCGTTGGAAACGATTAGTCAACATCAATTCCCACGGCACAGCCGTGGGCTGACGAACGGCGCTGTTAAGAGGGGGCCAATAGGATTCGAAACCTACCCACGGTGAAACCGTGGGCTCACGAATGTTGCCCCTGACCGGGGCAAACAGGATTACTCTTAAAAAGAACTCATCTTTGGCCCTTGCGGCCAACATTCATGAGCCCATGGCTGCGCCATGGGAACGTAATGTTCTGTTTCGGGTTCTCTCTCTCATGGCTATGCCATGGGGGTATTGTGTTTCTGTTAGTTGTTTTTGTTTTGTCGCTCCCCGTTGGTGCGCCATGGGGGTATTGGTCGTTGTCATCTCAAGGAACAACGTGAAGAAAAATCTATTCCTCAAAAGACTCATCGATATTCTCATATCAGCGCTCGCCCTTCTAGTCTTATCTCCTATACTTGCGCTGACGGCACTACTGATTCGTTTTAGAATGGGCTCCCCTATCCTATTCAAGCAGATCAGACCGGGCCTGCACGACAAGCCTTTTATCTTTTACAAATTCAGGACAATGACATGCGACTGCGACGAAAATGGCTGTCCATTACCTGATGAATGTCGTCTAACCAGGTTGGGGCTCTTTTTGCGGAGGACGAGCATCGACGAATTGCCTCAATTCTGGAATGTGCTCAAGGGCGACATGAGTATCGTCGGTCCAAGGCCGTTGCTCATGGAATATTTGCCGCTCTACACGACGATCCAGGCCCGTCGCCACGAAGTTAAGCCCGGCGTGGTCGGGTGGGCGGTTGTAAACGGCAGGAACTCATGTTCCTGGGAAGAAAAATTCGATCTGGACGTTTGGTATGTCTACAATTGGTCATTAGACCTAGATTTGAAAATCATTCTCATCGCAATCCGGATTGTCCTGTCCGGCCGTGGACTCAACCAGGAAGGGTGTGCGACGGTCGAGCGCTTCACCGGAGCTAGGGGCTCATCTGAGTAGCGGAAGATCAAGACTTGCGGAATATTGACACAAAAGTTGTAAATGATTTTGGCAGGGAATGGTCACAATTCGACCAATCCGTTGTTGCTCCGGCAGAATTACAAAAACTCTTCGAGGACTATTTCAGAGTTTTTCCGTGGGAGGGCCTTCCAGAGAGTCCAATGGGTTTTGACTTGGGGTGTGGAAGCGGACGATGGGCCAAGATTGTATCGCCGAGAGTGTCGCAACTTCACTGTATAGACCCAAGTGAGGAAGCTCTTGAGGTTGCTAAGAGAAACTTGAGCGGAGTAACCAATTGCTGTTTTCATTTAGCTGGGGTCGATAACATTCCTCTCCCCAATAATTCCATGGATTTTGGATATTCGTTAGGTGTGCTTCACCATGTTCCAGATACTACGGAAGGTATTCGCAACTGTGTGTCAAAACTAAAGCCCGCTGGGCCTTTCCTGCTCTATCTCTACTATGCGTTTGATAACAGGCCGCTGTGGTTTAAAGCTATCTGGAAAGTTAGTGATCTAATCCGTCGAGTGGTCGCGAAAACGCCTTATCCAATAAAGCTTGCAACAAGTCAGATAATAGCCGTTTCGATTTACTATCCGCTCGCCAAGGCAGCACGGTTCATGGAAAGTCTGGGGATGAGAGTGGATCATTTGCCATTGTCATCATACAGGGACAAAAGTTTTTACACCATGAGGACTGACGCTCTCGATCGCTTTGGTACACGCTTAGAAAGGCGTTTCACCAGGGAACAGATAGAGGAAATGATGATCGAAGCGGGACTGACCAAAATCCGTTTTAGCGAAGAAGCGCCATATTGGGTCGCGGTTGGATACAAAAGGTAATATGTCATAATTGAGCCAGATGACCAAACGTAGCATGCAAGACATTCTGGTTCTTGGCGCCGGCGGCTTTGGCATAGAGGTAGGTTGGTTGATAGACGACATCAACCGTGTCAAACCTTCCTGGGACATGCTGGGTTTTCTTGACGCTGACGAGACCAAGTGGGGTGGAAAGCGGTATGGCTACAACGTGCTAGGGGACTTAGATCAATTGGAGAGCTTGCCCAGACCCCTATCCATGGCAGTGGCGATTGGCTCCCCACAGCGCAGAAAGTCTCTAGTTGAAATGCTCAGGCGCCGGAATATTGAGTTTCCACCGCTTATCCATCCATCAGTGATCATGTCCAAAACTGTGAAAATCTCCGAAGGCGTGATCATAGCCGCCGGATCTGTCCTGACTGTAGAAATACACATCGGAGCGCATACTCATATCGACACGGCGTGCGCTGTTGGCCACGAGACGAAGCTCGGCGAATATGTTAGATTGAATCCCAAAGTGAGCGTAGCAGGGAATGTTACTCTCTCCGACGGCGTTTATGTTGGCTCAGGAGCGTCAATAATCCAGGGGCTGACAATAGGGGCGAATACGGTCGTCGGCGCAGGAGCCGTAGTTATTCGAGATTTGCCGGCCAATGTCGTTGCGGTTGGAAACCCTGCAAGGGTGATAAAGGGCAATGCTAGTCTGAACAAAAGGAACTGTTAACATCCAAGATTCCCACGGCGCAGCCGTGGGCTCATGAATGTTGCCCCGTTAAGAGGGGCAAATATGATTACTCTGAAAATCACATCCCCAAAAGCCCTGGGAGGGCGGCGTCAAAATAGCCCATAGCAACGCTGTGGGTCATTTGGGCCGCTCCTGCGGTCCAACACATGGTGAGCCCATGGCTGCGCCGTGGGGGATTTGGGTTTGCTCCTATTTTGATTTCTTCAAATTTCCGAGGCAATTAATACCATAATGAACAACCAAGTCGAATTTATACCAGTCTTTCGTCCTACCCTTCCCTCGTACGAGGAATTTTGCTCAACTCTGAAGCCTTCTTACGAATCAGGGATAGTGACAGTCGGCAAGATAGTCGAGAGCTTTGAAGCAAAAGCTGCGGAATATACGGGAGCTAGATATGCTGTAGCGGTTTCTAATTGTACTTCCGGTCTCATTCTTGCTTTCTCGGCTCTTGAACTGCCACTCGGCACTGAGGTCATCTTACCTTCATTTACATTCGCCGCTACTGTTCAGGCCCTTTTCTGGAACAATCTTAAACCCGTTTATGTTGATTGCCTGCCAAACACTTTCACGATTGACCCGGAACAGGTTGAAAACGCGATTGGTCCGGAGACATCCGCTATATACGCAGTAAACATTTTTGGATTGCCGCCTGATGTAGACGAACTAACAGCGATTTCTACCAGACATGGGGTACCACTGGTATTTGATTCTGCTCAGGGCCTCGGTTCATTATACAAAGATCGGCCAAGCGGTTCCTTCGGGCAATGCGAAATCTTCTCTCTCAGCCCGACCAAAGTGATCACTGCCATTGAGGGAGGGCTCATCACCACTAACAATGACGACCTCGCCGCAAAGCTCAGGAGCATGAGAGATTACGGCAAGGGGCCGGATGGCCAGGAGATGATTTATAATGGGCTGTCGGCTCGAATGAGCGAATTCCATGCATCTATTGGTTTATTGAGTTTGAGAAACGCAGAGAATCTTATTGCTTCCCGCATGAGGCTCATTAATGCTTATCGGGACAAGCTGGGAACTCTGCCTGGCTGTTCTGTTCAGGAATGGCCCAATGATCGAACTTCCAGCGGGAACTACTTTACTTTATTGATAGGGCCAAAAGCAAAAGCTGATAGGGAAACGGTCTATAAGGAGCTTCTTCGCTCACAAATCCAGAGTAAAAAGTATTTCTATCCGCCCGTTCATGTTCAATCTGCGTTTCGAGATCGGCCTCACCGGATCGTTGGTGAATTACCCAACACATGGGCGGCTTCACGAACCTCGCTTGCCCTGCCCTTGTTCGCTCACATGACTGATGAGCAGCATGACCGGGTCTGTAGTGTAGTGGAAAGGGTTTTGGGGTATTAGTGTGGATGTCGGACACGGTCCGACATACGAATACAGCAAAAACGCATCATGCCCACGTTTGAAGAATAATTAAACGTGTTAGCCGCAATCACCAAATCCCATGGCGATGCCATGGGCTATTCTGACGTTGCTACGGGGCGCATTAAGCATGAATCTTGAGAGAACATCCCATTAACTCTGGAAGTGTTTCACATTATGGCTCATAGCAACGCTATGGGAGATTTTGGCCGTTCATGCGACCTACATTCATGACTCCGTCGATTTATGATTATGAATTTGTGATTCAATTTTATTATTAATGATGTGCAATGGGGGCTTCGATAATTGATGACATTCCCAAAATTATTAATACCGTTCTACGATAAATTTAGGCCATACCTTCGGTTCAAATACTGGGTATTCATAGCGACGGCTATCTGCGCAGTGATTTCTCTATGGCTCTCCTACGAAATCAGGTTTGACTTTGATGTCCCCATGTCCAGACTCAATTTGTATCCGCTCGATTTTTCGATGGTGTTGGCGATCAAGCTGGTCGGTGTTTATGTTTTCCGCTTCCACACTCTGAGTTGGAGACATACTGGACTACGCTCAATTGTCAGGATAATTCTCTATGCTTTTTCATGCGCAGCCGCCATAACCCTAGTCGATTATTTGGCGCCCTATTTTTTCATTCCTCGAGGCGTCATACTTATAGACGCCAACCTAACCATGGTATGGGCTGGGATTGTGCTTGTCGGCGCCCGCATCATCCGTGAACTGATTCTTCCCCGCGTTACCACAAATTCCAGCAATAAGATGAAAACCATCCTTATCGGCGCAGGTGACGCAGGTGACCTCGTGTTGCGCGAGATTACCCGCAATCCTAATTCGGGCTATGAGGTCAAAGCAATATTTGACGACAACCCCAATAAGAAAGGTTACATGATTCAGGGCATAAGAGTACATGGCGTTGTCGATGACATCAAGGAATACGTGAAGACAAATGCGGTTGATATGATTCTCATAGCCATCCCCTCGGCTAATCGGCGCCAGATGACGGTCATTTACGACAAGGTCAGGGACCTGAAAATTTCCCTTAAAACACTTCCATCACTATTGGAAATGGTCAATGAATCGCGACCGCTTATCCGCTTCCGTGACATTAACATTCAGGACCTTCTTGGCAGAGAAGAGATCAAGATCCGTTATCGCGACATAGACTCTATCATAACTGACAAAGTGGTGCTTGTAACTGGGGCCGGCGGCAGCATTGGCTCAGAAATTTCCAGACAAGTTCTGAATAGGCGCCCAAAGGCATTGCTACTTCTAGAACGGAGCGAAAACCTTCTTTTTCATATTCATCGTAAGCTGGCGCCAAAGATCGAGAATCATGACGAAATTAAGCTGTTTCCGCTATTAATGGATTGTAAGGACTATGACTCGGTGCGGGAGGTGTTCAACAAGCATAAACCAGACCTGGTTTTGCACGCTGCGGCTCACAAACATGTGCCGCTTCAGGAAGAGAACCCTCTCGAATGTTTCAGGAACAATATTGGGGGAATCCAGACAATGGCTCGTGTCAGCCATGAATTCAACGCTGAGCGATTTTTGCTAATATCAACTGACAAGGCGGTTAAACCTGTAAACGTCATGGGCGCTTCGAAACGGGTATGTGAGCTGTACTGCCAGGCCTATGGATCAATAAGCTCGACACAGTTCATGGCTGTGCGGTTTGGTAATGTGCTCGGTTCTGAAGGGAGCGTTGTCCCAATTTTCCTCGAACAGATCGAAAAGGGTGGCCCAATAACTGTTACCCATTCGGAAGTAACCCGTTACTTCATGAGTATCCCTGAAGCGGTCGCTCTAGTCCTTCAGGCCGCTGCCATAGGAAACTCAGGTCAGCTCATGATGCTGGATATGGGAGACCCCGTAAGGATTATGGACCTAGCCAGACAGCTCATTTTACTTTCTGGGAAGACAGAGCACGAGGTTGGCGTCGAAATTACAGGATTACGGCTGGGAGAGAAGCTGTCCGAAGAGTTGTCATGTGACTGGGAAACATGTCTGCCGACAGATCACAAAAAGATTCGGATTTTCAGACAAACGATTGATGATCCACAACAGATCGTCAAATTGATCGATTTTTGGGTTGCCGCTGCTTTCAAACCAAATAATGGGTTATTCGACCCACTGGCTGCGCTCAAGTCGATTGTTCCGGAATATCGGCCTGCCTCAAACACATTACAACGTAGACATGAGGGTCAGCATCCCTTGCACGCCCTCGGTAGCGCTGTGAGTTCATAAGAAACACCCTCTTCTAGAGGATTATCTTCAGCAATGGTCTAGCGAATTAGGACAGTTGAACGCGACTTTTAAGTGCAAGCTGCTTGTTCATGCCGCTGCTCTCTGTTGGGGTGGGTAACCCCAGTAAACTTC